>JAWVYF010000149.1:0-7304 GCA_033722845.1 Anderseniella sp.
ACTGCCACTCATCCTCAAAGAACTGCAGGAATGGAAACTGGCTCTTGTCCGGCACCGGCGCCGTGCCAACCCTGGATTGGGCATAGAACAGCTTC
This sequence comes from Anderseniella sp., assembly GCA_033722845.1. GTDB lineage: Bacteria > Pseudomonadota > Alphaproteobacteria > Rhizobiales > Aestuariivirgaceae > Anderseniella. The sequence goes on from JAWVYF010000149.1 coordinate 96, forward strand.
GCCAGCAGCCTGAGCAGCTTCTCTCCATAGTGGTTGACCGCCTTGTCCCGCTTCCAGCGCAGCCAAGGCACCCACCGGACGTCTTGTCCTTTAGAATTGTACGGCATGGTGATCAGCCAGGGACCGATTATCAGTATGCTGTTCAATCCAATCAGATAGGCATGGGACCGGTCAAGCCGTCAGTCACCCAGCCCCAGGGCGGTGTGGACCCCGGCCTTTGGCATGGTTGCCGGATCACGCGGTTGCCACTCGTCTGCGTCCACCAGCGCGAGGAAGCGGGACAGGGTCGCGTTGAACAGCTCAGGCTCTTCCAGGTTCAGTGCGTGACCGGATGCCGGAAACACCATCAGCCGCGCTGACGGCATGATCTGCTTCAGCCACACGTTCACATGAAGGCAGGAGGTATCCTCATCGCCGACCATCAGCAGCACGGGCAGCTTCACGCCTGCCAGCGTGTCCGCCTGATCGCGAAGCGACGGCCGGCCCACCTGCACCCCGCGAAGCATGTGTGCCGCTGCGAATGCGGGGTGCGAAGCAAGGTGTTCAATGCTCGCGGCCCAAGCTGCCTCATCCTTGGCCTTGAGCTGGATGCGCGTCGGCCCCTTGCACATGGCCTCGGCCGGGATCGCGTTCTGCTTCTCCATCATGGCAGCGAGACCCAGCGCCTCTGTGACAAACCCTTCGCGCGCAATCGGGTCATCCGCCGAGCCGGACCCGCCCGCCGCTGCCGTGGCCGACAGCACCCTGCCGGGGTGGAATTGCGCAAGCTGGAGCGCCGTGAATGCGCCCATCGACAGGCCGACAACATGCGCCTTGTTTACGCCAGCTGCATCAAGCACGGCCAGCGCATCTGCATTCATCAGGTCCTGGGTGTAGGCGTCCGGGTCATCCGGGCAGCCGGATGGCGGATAGCCCCGGCCAGACACGGCAAGACAGCGGTAGCGGTCCTTCAGGGCCGCAAGCTGGCCCGTCCACGACCGATGATCTCCGGCATACTCATGCAGAAACAGGATGGCCGGCCCCGCCCCGCCGGTGTCTTCGTAGTGGATGGAAACATTGCCACTCTTTGCCACCGGCATGGGATCAGCCTCCTGCTCACGCGCGCGCGAACTGCTTGTACTTGATGCGTTTGGGCATCACGGCATCTTCGCCCAGCCGGCGCTTCTTGTCTTCCTCGTAATCCTGGAAGTTGCCTTCGAACCATTCCACATGGCTGTTGCCTTCAAACGCCAGAATGTGCGTGGCGAGCCGGTCGAGGAACATGCGGTCATGCGAAATGACCACGGCGCAGCCGGCATAGTTTTCCAGCGCCTCTTCAAGCGCTGCCAGCGTTTCGGTGTCGAGATCGTTGGTCGGTTCGTCGAGCAGCAGCACGTTGGAGCCCTGCTTCAACATCTTGGCCAGGTGCACGCGGTTGCGCTGGCCGCCCGACAGCGAGCCCACCTTCTGCTGCTGGTCGCCGCCCTTGAAGTTGAACGCCGAACAGTAGGCACGGCTGTTCTGCTCGCGCTTGCCGAGATAGATGATGTCGTTGCCTTCGGAGATTTCCTCCCAGACGGTCTTGTTCGGGTCCAGCGCATCGCGGCTCTGATCGACATAGCCAAGCTGCACCGTCTCGCCAACGCGGATCGACCCACCGTCAGGCTGCTCCTGCCCGGTCAACATGCGGAACAGCGTGGTCTTGCCCGCACCGTTGGCCCCGATGATGCCGACAATGCCGCCCGGCGGCAGCTTGAACGACAGGTCATCAATCAGCAGCCGGTCGCCAAACCCCTTCTTCAGGCCATCGACCTCGATGACAACGTCGCCCAGGCGCTCGCCCGGCGGAATGACGATCTGAGCCGAGGTGGACTTGAGGCGGTTTTCGTTGGCCTTGACCAGTTCGTCATAGGCCTTGATGCGCGCCTTGGACTTGGCCTGCCGCGCCTTGGGGCTGGCGGCAATCCACTCCTGCTCGGCTTCCAGCGCCTTCTGGCGGGCGGCGTCCTCGCGCTGCTCCTGGGCAAACCGCTTGGCCTTCTGCGACAGGTAGGCAGAGTAGTTGCCCTCGTAGGGGATGCCGCGGCCGCGGTCGAGTTCGAGAATCCAGCCCGTCACGTTGTCGAGGAAGTAGCGATCGTGGGTGATGATCAGGATCGCGCCGGGATACTCACGCAGGTGATGCTCCAGCCAGTTGACGCTTTCAGCATCCAGGTGGTTGGTCGGTTCGTCGAGCAGCAACAGGTCCGGCTTGCGCAAAAGAAGCTGGGTCAGCGCCACGCGGCGGCGCTCACCACCCGACAGTTTCGAAACGTCTGCATCGCCCGGCGGGCAGCGCAGCGCATCCATCGCCTGCTCGACCTGGCTGTCCAGATCCCACAGGTTCTGCGCGTCGATGATGTCCTGCAGCTTGGTCATCTCGTCCGCCGTCTCGTCGGAATAGTTCATGGCGAGCTCGTTGTAACGGTCGAGAATGGCCTGCTTTTCTGCCACGCCCTCCATGACATTGCCCATCACATCCTTGCTCTCGTCGAGCTGCGGCTCCTGGGGCAGATATCCGCTGGTGGCACCATCGGCCAGCCAGGCCTCGCCATTAAACTCCTTGTCGATGCCGGCCATGATGCGCAGCAGCGTCGACTTGCCCGCGCCGTTGGGGCCGAGCACGCCAATCTTGGCATCCGGGTAGAAACTCAGGTGAACATTGTCGAGCACCTTCTTGCCGCCGGAGTACGACTTGGAAAGACCGTGCATGTGATAGATGAATTGCCGCGCCATAAGGTTGTCCGCGCCTCTCTGGTAATCTGTCTGTAATGAAACTGCCGGGGCTGCTTCTAGCCGAATGCCCGCCGGGGTGCAACGTATCTGGGGATTGCTGCATGCGGACGCAAGTGAGGTGATGTCTGAACGGCGGATTGTCAGGCCAGCAGCTTGCGGCCCGTCAGGATTGCAACCGTGCCAGCAACCCCGGCACCAGCAAGGGCGAACGGCGGCGGCAACGCAACCGGCCAGCCGTCACCCGTCAGTCCCGACCAGGCTGCCCAGCCAAGCCCGGCAACGGCTGCACAGACAAGACAGAAGCCTACCGCAACCAGCGCTGTGGCCAGAACCTGCATGACATGATCAGCCGTTCTGCCCGGCTGCCGCCGCTGCATCCCGCGCGGCCCGCTCGGCAAGCTGCTTCTGGCGCTGCTCGAGCATGATCTTCTTCTGGTAACGTCCCTGTACGATGTCCACCAGCACCAGCGTGACCAGCACGAAGTAGAAGGTGGCCTTGCTCATGGCCTCGATCTCGTAGCCGAAGAATTTCAGGTGCGCCAGGTGGCCACCCTCGGTCATCAAGAGGATGCCGACGAGCAACAGCACAAACAGGCCAAGCACTTCGTACATGCGGTTGCGCTCAAGGAAGCGCGCAACGGATTCGGCCATCACAACCATCAAGATGCCCGACAGCACGATTGCCGTGGCCATGACCCAGAACACCTTGGTCAGCGCGATGGCCGACAACACCGTGTCGAACGAGAACACGATGTTCATCAGAACGATCCAGGTGAGCGCCGACGCAACGGTACGCGTTGCGCGGCCCTTGCCGTTTTCGCCCTGCAGGTCGTGCACCACCAGCATGTGGAAGATTTCCTTCAGCGCCGTGTACATCAGGAATACCCCGCCAAGCAGCACGATCAGCGCATGGCCGTTCACATCCGCGTGGATGAACGGCAGGTCGAGGGTGAACAGGGACGACTGGAACGCCGCAATCATCTGCAGCACGACAAACAGCAAGACGATGCGCAAGGCAATGGCCAGCACGATGCCAACCTGGCGAACGTACTTCTGCTTCTCCTTGGCAACCCGCTTTGCCTCGATTGAGATGTACAGCAGGTTGTCGAAACCAAGTACCGTCTCGAGTGCGGTCAGCACCATCAAGGTGATCAGGTTCTCTACCGTGAAAAGCTCGGCCATGATTAGCCCCCTCAAGAATCGGCACGGATCGGTCGCGGCCCTGAAAGCTACTGCAACCCCACTGGGTCCACAATGCCAGAGGGGCAACCGGGGTCAGTCGGATCAGCTGCCAGAATGTGACCGGCAACGTCACTGTCCGGCTCGATGCGGCCTGCAAGACCGATCGTCAGCTCAACAATCAGCCGGCGCGAACCGTCGTTCTTGCACGATATGCGCACCCGCTGACCGGCCCCTGCGCCAAAGCTCCGGTCGAACGCCGCACGGATCTGATCACCACTCAACTCGCGGCCGATACTGCCGGCAAACAGATCTCTGACCGCCGAGCTGTTCAGGGCATCCAACAGCTTGAGCGAGTCTTCGAAGTATTCATCAGGCCCTGCCCCGTCATAACAGGTGCCATGCTTGATCCATTCGTGCTTGTGCAACCCGGACCGCGTGCCGGGCATGGCCTGTTGCAGGCGGTTCCACAAGCCCTGATCCAGCCTGTCCCACGGCAGGTCGCGCCATCGGCGGCGCTTGTCCAGTTCGACGGCCCGGTCGTCAACGCCGCAATAGGCCTGCGAGCGTGGCTGCGGCCACAACCCGTGCAGCGCAAAGTTGGACGCGTCAAACCGCTCAGCCGTCTGGGACCGGCACTCCGGCAGCCGGGGCCGTGTCTCACAAAACGCCGGCTGCCAGCTCACCGCCAGCACATGCTCGGCCGGACCAGCGGCGATCTGCTGATAGCCGAACACCGCCGCAGCCAGTGCCGCCACCATCGCAACCAGATTTAGGGACCAGCTCTGGCGCATGATCAGGTGGCCGCCTTACGGGCCACGAAGACCGCATAGAAATAGTTGCGGTAAACCACTTCGACCTCTGCAAAACCGGCTTTCTGCAACCACAGCACCTGGTCATCCAGATCTGCGTTGATGTCCATCTCGGCCATGCGTTTCAGCCCATCTTCAAGGTCCTGCTCCAGCGCACCGGCGGCCAGCACATCCTTCTTCCAAAGCCGCATGTGAATGTCCTGCACGGCCTGCGAGCACGCCTGCACCTGGTCCACATTGACGAAGATGCCACCGGGTTTCAGCGCCGCTGCCACCTTGGCGAAGACCTTGCGCTTGTCTTCATGGCTCAAGTGGTGGATCACGAACGAGGACATCACGCGGTCCCAACCGCCGCCAAAGTCGCCTTCCACGATGTTGAGCTCTTCGAAGGAGAAGCGCTCATCAGACGCAAACTTGGCCCGCGCCTGGTCCAGCATCTTTGGCGACACATCGACGAGATGCACGCGGGCACCGGGGTGCGCATTGACCACCTCGATGGAAAACCCGCCAGTGCCCGCACCAAGGTCTAGTACCCGTGCCGGCTCATCGCCGTTAAGCGCCAAGGCCTCGACCGCAGCACCGTAGAGGTCGTCATAGTCTGGCAGCAGCGCATGGCGCGATCTGTCATAAGTAGCGGCGGCGGCGTCAAAACCCGTCATCAGTCATTCTTCCCCTTACGAAACTCGAACCGGTGTTCTAACCCCGGTTGCAATGTCGTGACCAGAGGCGCTTTACTCATGCATACAATCTTCCGCTGACCTTAAAAACATCCGCTCTCAATGGACTATCTCGCTCCCCTGGCCATTCTGGCCATCACCCAGTTGCTGGCCGCCATCAGCCCCGGCCAGTCGTTCGTGCTGATTTCCAAGCTCGCCCTGTCGAGCAACCGCAGCGTTGCACTGTCGGCTGCGATGGGATTGGGGCTTGGCACGATCATCTGGTCGTCCGCCGCCATCCTGGGCGTGGCCCTGCTGCTCAAGTCAGCCGCCTGGGCCTACACCGCCTTCAAGATCGCAGGCGGGTTATACCTGCTCTGGCTGGCGGTGATGCTGTGGCGACATGCGCCTGAGCCCATCGAGATCGGCAACGCAGGGCGCCAGCTGGTGAGCCCTGCCCGGGGCTTCGCGCTTGGCACCGTCACCCAGCTCGCCAACCCGAAGGTCGTTGTGTTTTTCGGTTCGATCTTTGTTGCCTTGCTGCCCGCCCACGCACCCGCCTGGGTCTACGTTACAGCCGTCATCATCGTGTTCCTCAACGAAATCGGCTGGTATTCGGCTGTGGCACTGGTGTTTTCATCCGCCCGGCCACGCGCCGCCTACATGCGGGCAAAAGTCTGGATCGACCGGGTGATGGCAGGATTCCTTGCGCTGATAGGGGCGCGGTTGATTTATGATGCGATGGAAACACGCTGAATCAAGACGGTCATCGAACCGCAGCGCCATCATGCACGTACGGCCGGTCAAATGGCCGGACGTGCGCTGGCCTCCACCGTGATCAACGCTTTGAGCAGACCATTATCGTCCACCGCATCAGGCAGCAGCGACCGCTCGATGCTCTCGGTGAAGTCCGGATCGGCACCACCCATCTGCCGCACCGCAGCGGCCGCCGCCTCGCGGGCCGATGTGCTGGCATGGCCGATGGCAGCCTTCGCATTGCCGAACTGCTGCACACCATCAGGCGCGTAGACCCGGAACACGCCAGCTCCGTTGCCGCTGACCTCTACCGTCACCGTGCGCGCAATGCGGCCTGTCGCGGCACCCACCGCATTGGCGACGTCGCAGGCTTCAGGGAACACCATCTCGCAGCCCAGCCGCTTGCCAACCTCGCCATAGTAGACCTTGACCGGGCCGCCCACGGCCACCACCGGCACCTCCGGCGTAATCTGCACGCGGGCAAGCGAGCGCCTGCCAATGCCACGGCAGACAACGTCGATCAGGCCGCCTGCCCGGCCCGGCTCGATGGAGTGATGACCAAGCGCGGTCTCCAGCACGGCACGCCCGGTTAGCCGCACCGTCTCTTCCCAGACCGCCTGGCTGAGCGCGGTGACAAGTTGATCATCCGGCGCCTTCATCAGCACAAACCGCACCAGCAGCTTTGCAGCCAGCACCGCCGCCTCGCGCGACCAGTTGGATTGAAGGCTGAGTACGTGCGCCGCATCGGACGGGGTGAAGCCGGCAAGCTGTACATGACCCTTGCGGGCCAACGCATCGAGCGTGCGTTGTGCACCAGACCCGCCGGCAACTCTTGCCAGCGGCACAGGCCGTTCGCCGATGGTGGAAAGCAGTTCACGTTCACGCGCATTCAGCCCGGCAGGCTCGGTGCCCGCGCCGGACTTGCCAAGCGGCAACATCACGAACCTGCCCGCCATCGAGCTTGACTCAGGCTCTGAGAGGGTTGCCTCAAGCGATTCAATTACTTCAGGAAAACGGCTGGCGATGAGCGACACCGGCACCGACCGGCGCGG
>JAWVYF010000150.1:0-7277 GCA_033722845.1 Anderseniella sp.
AGCCCTGAACGCCAAGGCCTAGCTCCCGCGCAGTTCAGCCAGTTCGCTGCGGCATGATGTGAGCGCTGCCGTTGTGGATGCCAGCCGTTCTGCCAGAACCTGCATGAGTGCCGTCGCCATGCTCGGAAACTCATGGATCAGCTTGAGCATGTGCTCCTTCTCGATGCACAGCGTTTCCAGCCGTGTCGCTGCCCGCACACCGGCTGTCCGCGGCACGTCGCACAGGATGGCGATTTCACCGATGATGGCGTTCTTCTCCAGCGTCGCGACAACAACGTCATCGCCCCCGTTCTTGACCACCACTTCTGCGGTACCCGACAACACCACATAGGCCGAATCGCCAGGATCGCTCTGCTCGAACAGCATGTCACCGGCCTCGAAGGCCAGCCGCTTTGACGTAAATGCCAGCAGTTTGAGCTGGCTTGGCTGCAACCCGGCAAAAAGCGATACCTTGCCCAGCAGTTCAACTTCATCCTTGAGTAGCATTGCCTGCTTTCCCCTCTTCAATGCGCTGCTACGAGCCCTCTTCAGCTTGCCAGAAGCTGAGCGAACGCTCCATTGCCCTTTTCAAGATCATGTCTCGGTCCGTGCTCGACCAGATGGCCACCATCAAACACACAGACCGTATCGAAATATGACGAAAGCGCGGGATTTGACAGCACCCAGACCACAGCCGGCGCTTTTTCCTGCGCTTCGATGAATTTCATTACATTTTCGACGACCGCCGCCTGCTGACGGCCGTCAAGCGCGCTTACCGGCCGGTTGAGCACCAGCAGATCCGGCTGCTTGATCAGTGCCCGGCCCAGACCGACCTTCTGGCGCTGTGCCGAGCTGAGACGGCGCCCGCCCGAGCCGACATCGAACTCCAGTCCGATGCCCAGCACTTCATCCATCAGACCCATCTCGGCAAGAAGGCTCGATACTGCATCACTAACGCGCTGCTCGGCCCGCGCGATGCCATAGCTTACACGGCCCATCAGCAGGTTGTCCTGCACGCTTGCAGCTGCATTGTATTGGTCGGGATCGTAAAAGCTGACACTGTCCTTCAGGTCGTCCGGCAGGTCCTGCTTGAACAGCTTGCGTGCCTTCAGCATGCGCTCACGAAGCTCGTCATCGACCAGGCCCATGCGGTGCTGCGGCTCTATATAGTCGAACATCAACTCGACCATCGCATAGCGCTCATCGGCATCGAGCGAGGTCAGGCCGGACTGCTTGACCTTGCGCAACAGTCCCTGGTATCGCGGCAACCGGTCGCCATCCATGAAGGTCAGCTGGTTGAACAACTCATGGTCCGGCGGCAGGTCCTGGAACAGGCCTAGCGTCGTCTCGGCCATCTCCATGCCCTTCTCAACGAGAAGATCCTCAAGCCCGGCCTTGCGCAAAGTCTCGCGCAGATAATCGTTGGACACCATGTTCAACGGCTGAAACGTTTCCCCGACCGGCGTCCCGAACAGGAGGTTCTCGCCGACCGTGGCCTCGTTCGCATACTTGTCGGGGTCGAACAGCTCGATGAGCTTCTCCAGGTCCAGATCGCTCATGTGGGCCCGCAGCTTCTCACGCGCCGCGAGCACCCGCTCGACGAACCCGGGGTTGGTTTCCGGGTCAACCTTGCCCCGCAGCCCCATGTTGAAAACATCCTCCTTGAGCGTGCATGCCTCGAGCACGCTGACAAGCAGCCGGTGGACCGCGTAGCTGCGTTCCGATGGATCAACGTCATGAGCGAAGTTGAGCCAATCAGCGTTGAAGTCCAGATCGGTGTTGTCGGTCAGGCGCGCCTCTGCAATGAACCGCTGGCGTGCCAGCGCATCCGGCCCCTCATATGGCCTGTCACCAACCGGTTGGTGTTTGAGCGCATAGAGTAGCGAATCCCGCATGGTGCCCTGCGGCAGGAACATCTCCGCAGAGGCATAACCAATGCGGCGGCCAAGCTGGCTTTCGTTGAGCTCGAACATGTCCTTGCCGCCATAGCACACCTGGCCTGCTTCGGGCACATGCAGCCGAACCATTGTTTCGGCCACCACGTCTGCGCCGGAGTTGGACGGACCCACGAGCGCCACGCGATCACCGTCCACCACGTTGAATCGCACCCTGTTGGCCAGCACATTGCCGGCATCGTCAGCCACCGTCAGATTGTTGACCTCGACCGGAAACGGCAGTGGCGGAACCGGGCCACCCGGCAATTTCTGCTGCTCGTTTTCAAGCATGTCCTCGATGTCGAATTGCTCAACCACCTGGGCGAACTTCACCTGCACATCAAGGCGCTGCTGATCCCAGTCGATCAGTTCCTTGATCGGTGATGGCAGGTCCTTGTAGGCGGCAATGACGGCCACAAGCTGCCCCACGTCGATCTTGCCCTGCAGCGCAAAGTAACCGCCGATCACGTAGAACAGGAACGGCGTGAACTGCGCCAGCAGGTTGTTCAGGAACTTGGTGAAGAACTTGCGTTGAAACAGCTCGTAGCGGATGTAGAAGATCTCGGCCAGCCGCGAGGACACATCCGCGCGTTCATAATGCGAGGTATCGTTGACGTGCACATGATTGATGCCTTCGACGATTTCACCCACCCGGCCAGCCAGCTTGCGCGCTGCAATCTGGCGCTGCTTGTTGAGCCGGATCAGGTGCCGCCGCAGCCGGGGGATCAGCACGAACTGGACCGCGATCATGGAGATGGCAATCAGGCCCAGCCAGACGTTCTGGACCATGATGAACACCATGGCGGTGATTGCCTGTCCACCGAGGAAAAGGGGCTGCACGAATGCATCACCCATGAAGCCACCGATCGGCTCCACCTCGTCCTTGACCATGCTGGCCACTTCAGACGACTTGACCTTCTTGAACTGGCGCGAGGGAAACCGCAGCAGCTTGTCGATCAGGTCATAGCGGATACGCCGCAACATGCGCTCGCCAAGCCGGCCCTTGTAGGTATTGATGTAGAACTTGAACAGGCCGTTGACGATGATCAGCGCGAGAAACAGCCCCGACAACGCAAACAGCATCGGCATGCGTTCAAGGTCGAAACCTTCGAACAGCACATAGGTCTCACCACCGAAGGAAAACGAGAGCGCCAACAGCTTCTGTACAGCACCTGGCTGTTCAAACCCCTGTCCGAGAATTGGCCCGTTGACGATCTGCTTGGGCAGGTCGAGCGACAGGAAATAGGTCGGCATAGACGCCAGCACAACAATCAGGATGAACAGCTGAGCCTTGCGGGAATATTGCCAGGTAAACCGGAGAATGCTGGGTTCGCTCACGCACCTGCCTCCCCTGCTGGTTTGAGCGCCAATAGGCGGCGCTGATTATAGGCGGATCGCTCCATGACGCCATCGGCAATGCGAAACTCTATCTCAGCCAGCACCTCAAGCCTTGCCTGCTGCATGATCGTATCGATCTGCGAACTTGCCCGCTCAAGATTGAGTGCATACTCGATCACGGTGATGGCTGAATTGTGCATCAGGGAAAACAACTTGTCTCCCACCGGGTCACGTTGTCCGAATGGCTTCAGCGAATACCCGACGAAAACCAGCCCATAGCTTGCCGGCAGCAGATCGAGCTCGACATCCTGAAACTTCCGGTCGATATGGCGCACCCGGCAAGGCTGGCCCGCCAGTTGATCGGATACCAATGGCTCAGCCTTCGGGTCGATGCAGGTGAAACTCTCGGGCACCTCGGTGAGAAAGCGGGAAACCGGCGACAAATGCCCGCCGATCTCCACGATATGGGCAAGACCATCCACGAAATGGGCGGCCATGCGCTGGCGCAGGTTCGCTGCAACGCCGGCCAGATGAGGCATGCCAACCGGCCCACCCGCGTCCGCAGCACGCACGGTGGTGTTGTTTGCTCGCGGCCCGGTAGCCTGCATCAAGCCTCCGTCAATTCTGGAAACACGCCGTCAAAGAGGGCTAGCATAACCACAAACGATGCCGCATACCACGGGTACAAATGATTGGGCACACACAGAGGTCTGAAACAGGTGGCAGACGCACACATCGACAAGGACTACGTTTTTGACCTGGTGCGCGGCATAGCCCGCTTTACCGGGTCCGGCCTGGTTGCAGCACTGGCCCGCACCATTGCCGAACACCCCGATGCACCGCTCGACAATGCGTTCAACCACAAGCAGGTCGCATCAAAGCAGTGGGCGCGAGACATGCTCGCCAGCCACACCGAAGCCCGGTTTGATACGATCTGGCTCATGGGTGGCTGGCTCGGCATTCTGCCGGCCATGCTGTTTGATGATGAACGCTTCTCCATAGGCAGGATCATCAGCTTCGACGTGGACCCGTCAGTGGGCTCGGTCGCCGAGACCCTGAACCGGACACTGGCTGGTCAAGACCGCTTCTCGGCGCGTACCGCCGACATGTACGAGCTGAACTACTCAGCACCCGACCAGCCTGACATGGTCATCAACACCAGCTGTGAACACATCGCCGACCTGCCGCACTGGCTTGGCCTGCTGCCGTCAGGCTGTCAGGTCATGCTGCAGTCGAACGACTATTTCTCTGAACCGACGCACATCAACTGCGTGAACAGCGTTGACGAGTTCGCCCAGCAGGCAGGGCTCAGCCAGCTCAACTATGCGGGCTCGCTCAAGCTGCCAAAGTACACCCGCTTCATGCTGATTGGCCGCGTCTGAACGCGGCAAACCGCGCTGCCACCAGCCGAACGGTTTCCGCCGCGCCATCGAGGCGCGCAGGTTCCAGCGCAGGCGCGGAAGCCGCTGCACGTGAAATCGCATCGGCCAGACGCACTGCATCCAGCTCACTCTCGTGCACGATCTCCGCACGGCCCTCGCAGGCCAGAGCCTCGGCACGCAACAGCTGTTCCTTCTCGGCCTCGCCCTCAAACGGCACCAGCACACTTGCACACCCCGCACTCAACACGTCAGCAACCGTGTTGTAGCCGGCCTGTGACACCGCCACGCTGGCATGTACAAAATGGTCTGCCAGCCGCGGATCAAACCGGCGCAACTCCACATCACCACCTGCTGCCTTGCTCAGGCGTTCAAAACCTGCCGCATCAAGATTGGGCCCTGTTACAACAAGCCACCGGGCATCGGCAAAGGGCGTCAGCGGCCTTGCGGCGATTGCCGTTTCGAGAAGTGTCTGCCCAACCACACCACCGCCAGCAGACACGACAACATCGAACTTCTCGCCATCTTTGCTCGCCGCACCGTCAGGCGCCGGCCCGACAAGCCCCGTACAGGCCAGCCGCCCGGCGATCATCGCGCCTTGAGAGAACGTCATCTGAAAGCTGGACAGATCCTGTCCATGAACCAGTACGAGGTCGAAATAGCGTTGCACCACCTCCGCCGTCTTGAGATCACGCTCAGCTCCCTTTGGCTGAAGGATGTCACGCACCGACGACACGACCATGGCGCGCTCGGCTGCCTCTGCCGTGTACACATGATCCAGCAATGGCAGCAGCTCAAACCGCATCTGCCGCCGCGCAAACGGAAAGGCCTCGATCAGCAGGCAGTCGGGTTTGACCGCATCGAAGGCCGCGATCAGCTGTTGGGCACGCTGCTGCCTGAACGCTTCGTCCACGGCAGTGCCATCATCACGGACCAGGTCGCTGAACCCCTGGTCAGCGGTTCGCACCACTGGCAACTGAACCTTGCTGATACCGGCTGGCGGAAACCCCTCCACCGCACCTCCGCCCGTCACCACGGTCACCTCGTGACCGGCCGCCTTGAACGCCACGGCTATCCGGCTGGCCCGGACCAGGTGGCCAATTCCAAGCAGGTGCTGAACATAAAACATCACCTTCATCGGATCACGCCGTCTGCCGCACTGTCTGAGCAGGCACGGTTTGATCGCCCGCGAACAGCGCCATCAGTTGCGAAATCGACACGACGTGGTCGAAGTGCTCACGAACACGGCTGTTCGCTGCACTGCCCAGCGCCTCGCGCAACTGCGGATCACGGGCCAGCCGCAGCAAGCCGTCACTCAGCAGCTGCGCATCTTCGGGTTCGACCAGCACACCGTGCCGGCCGTTTTCGATCAGTTCAGGAATGCCCGAAATTGTCGTAGACAGGCACGCCAGCCCCTGGCTGGCCGCCTCAACCAGCACGTTGGGCAACCCGTCCCTGTCGCCATCCGGTGCAATGCGCGATGGCAACACGAAAACATCAGCCTGCCGGTACAGAGCAATCACGCGCTCCTGCGGCTGTGCGCCATGCCAGGTGATGCGCCGGGCGATGCCCAGCTTTTCCGCCTGTGACTTCAACTGGTCCAGCAAATCACCACCGCCAATGTGATCGAACCGCCAGTTGAGTTCATCGGGCAACAGCGCCAGCGCCTCCAGCAAGGTATCGAAGCCCTTCTTCACCACCGCTCGTCCCACACTCACGAAGCGCACCGGATCAGTGGCGGATGAGCCATCGCGCACATGGCGGCGCGCCTTGAACGGAGCGAACCGGGACAGATCCAGTCCATGATACGACAGGTACACATGAGCAGGACGCCTTGTCAGCGATTGCAGATGAGCATGGCCCGAGCCTGTGCACGTCACTGTCCAGTCTGCCTCGTTCAGCTTGTCAGCAAGCTCCCAGTCCGGGCTGGTCCAGATATCCTTGGCGTGGGCGGAAATCGACCAGGGCACCCCCAGCATCATGGCCGCATATCGCGTCACCGAGGCAGGCGTGTGAATGAAATGCGCGTGCAGATGTTCAACCGCCGCCCCCCGATCCGCAGCCAGCACCATCGCCTGCACAAAACGGCGCACCCGGTTGTGGGTACGGTCTCGCGCATAATCCCGCCGGAAGGCAGCCCATGCGGTTGGATATCCGGGCAACCGGCGCACCTTCCACCAGGCTCGAAGGCACCTGGCCGGCTCATCCTTCACGTATTCCGGCAGGTAGGTGATGCGCGCGGAAATCTCGTCGTGAACGGGGTGACGCAGCTTGTCGGTTGGGGCACGCAAGGAGATGATCTCCAGCGGCAGGCCAGCCCGCTCAAGCCCGAGAATTTCCTGGGCAATGAAGGTTTCCGAAAGGCGCGGGTAGCCCTTGAGCACAAATGCAGTTTTTCGCGTCATGCTGCCCGCTATGGCACGCTCAACCTGCCCCGGCAATGGCATAAAGGTCGGCACTGGGGCGGTTCTCGGCCCAGTTGCTCACGAAAGTACTGATCGAATCCAGCCCGGACAGCATCTCACCGGCACCCTTGGCACTTGGCAAGGGACGGCTGACCAGACGCGACAAATGCCCGGCTACCAGCTCGGCGTCGTCTGCCTGTTCGGGCAACAGCATGTCTACCAGACCAAGCTCGCTTGCCCGG
>JAWVYF010000151.1:0-7239 GCA_033722845.1 Anderseniella sp.
AATCACCGTCCCTGAATGACAGCAACAGCAGAATGATCGAGGCGAACCCTGCCGCCGGCGCCCACGGCGCAAAGAAGCGCCAGCGCAACGCGCCCGATCCGGCATTGCGCGAATAGAGTTCGACCTGGAAGAACTCCGGCCCCGGCCCGCCGATGGCTTTCAATGGCGACGTATAAAGCACTTCCGGCAAACCAGCGAACGGCGCTGCAATGAACAGTGGCACCAGCAAAAGGGTTTGCAGGCCGACCAGGCACGATGCCCGGTAGAGAATGGCGGGCCGCACCTGGAGCGCAGCCCCTGCCAATATGAAGATGGCCATCAGTGCCCAGCCCTTGGCCCAGCCGATACTGGATTTGAGGAGCTTGCCCATGCCGAGGTCGAAGTTGAGGTGACCTGCAACCAGCGCCACCTGCATCACCAGCATGCCGATGATCCACACCCAGGCGCCGACCGGAATGAAGGCGCGCTGCTCTAGTGGCGTGTGCGGTGTCTGCACCAGCCACTTGAAGGCCAGCCATACCATGAGAAGCCAGCCCAGCACCGGCGCGGCGGCATATAGCGCGCCCGTGATGTAGAGCGCCCAGGTGCCGGCCAGCCCGAAGAAGACTAGGCGTTCTTCAAGAGTCTGCGGGTAAGGATGTGCCGATACCATAACAACGCCACTGCGAAGAAGATGAACAAGCTGCCCAGTATCCCGCCGGCAATAGCCAACATGCGGCGCGGACCGGCGGGCGCGGCTGGCAGCGAGGCCGGCGCCAATACCTGGATAAGGGGGTAAGAGGCATAGATATCCTGCCGCTCGGTATCGACCCGGGCCAGTGCAGACGAGAACACCGTTTCAGCGATCTTGTGATCACGTTCCAGATCGGCCAGACGCGCCGCGGCAGGAGACGCCTCTTCGATCTTTTGTCTGAGTTCGCCAATTGATTGGGACAGTGAGGTGACAGCCAGCTCAAGACCCGCCCGTCGAACGTCTGCCTGCACCAGTGCATGCAGAAGATCGAGCTGTTTGCTTTGCGAACCCGCAATCGCCAGAACGTCGACGGCCTTGCCGCCATCGTCCGGCAGCAGCTTCCTGGCATGGCGCTTAAGTGCCTGCTCGGTAGCGATCACCTGCTTGCGCATGGCTACCATTTTCGGATGGTTCGGGCCCCAGCGGTCGAGGTTGCCATCATACTCCTTCACCCCATCAGCGCGCCGGGCCAGCAGGGCAGATACCGCGGGGTCGGCCTGCAACTCCAGCACCGTTGCCGCCAGGCTTGCACGCAGGCCAAGCAACTTTTCCAGTTGCAAGGCTTCTTGCGCGGTCTGCTCAAGCTCAGCCTTGCGGGTTGTAAGCGCCTGCTGGAGCTGTTCGAGATTTAGGGTCATGGCCTGGAAGTGCTCCAGCGACACCACCGGCGTGTTGGCCTGGAAGTCGAGCAGCTTGCGCCGGGCAGTCCGCAATGTGCGCTCAACGTCTGCAAGCGATGATTTGACCGAACTCGCGCGCCGGTCAATCTCGTCACGGCGCAACACGTCCAGTTGTGCTGACAGTTCCGCCAGCAGGACTTCGTTGAAACGCCGGGCCAACTCAGGCGAGCCCGCCTCCATGACGATGGTCATGAGCGCTGTCTGATCGACCAGCTTTATGCGCGGATTTGGAAATTCCCTGAACGGAATGCCGAGCCGTTTGGCTGCCATGCCGCGCACGCGGGCGCTGCGGGCGATCTCCTGGTAAATGATCTTGGGGCTCATGGATTTGTCGCCAAACACCGACCCCGCACTGGTCGAGGTCTGACCAATGTTGCTGAGGTTGATGCTGGCGCTTGCGCCGGCACCAGGCAGGTTCAACACCATCTCGCTGCGGAATGTTTCAGGCCAGAAAAGACAATAGCCCGCAACTGCCGTCCACACTGCAAGCAGTGGCGGCAGCAAGACCATCGCATAACGACGGTTGCGGTAAAGCGGGTTACCTTGCCAGCTGAGCGTCCTGCGCAGCACTTCGAAGAGTTTTCGCTCAGCATCCGGGCGCGCATTGGCACCGCTGTCTGGAGTGCCCGGCAGCGCCTGTGTACCGTGAAATTGTGGTCGAACGTTCATTTTTGTCTCCCGCTATCGAGTGCTCAGAAGGCGCTCTTCTTGAGAGCAAACGGGCTCAGGATGTCGCTGACCGTGCGGGCGACTTCGCGCACGTTGGTCACGGCGCTGTCATAGCAGGCGACCGCATCGTTCGGCATCAGATAGGGGTTGATATCCGGGTTGTTCACCCCCGCCATCAACGCCTCGATATCACGCCCGATCACCTCTTCGCGGCCGGTCATGGGGTTCTTCGAGATCAGCACGATGGAGCGTCCTGCATTGCTGGCCACCGCACCGCCAACGCAGTTGCCGGACACGGCCGCATCCATCAACCGGCTGCCATAAGGCAGTTCGGTGGAATGCTTGCCGACGGCACTCTGGTTGTTCGAGGTGGCAGGCTGGGTAAGGTTGGAGATGAAGATGCGTATACCGGCAGGCGTGAGGACGGACGGACGGATCAGGCCGGTCTCCAGGCAACCGGTGGACGGTACGTGGATGCTGTCACCGTTCATCAATGCAATATCCGGTGTTGCAGCACCGGTGACCACGCCTGATAGGTCCAGCGTGTGGGTGACGCCGTTGCGTCTCAGCTGGACGGATGTCAGATCGGCATCGGGACGCACACCTGAAGCAGCGCGAATGCCGGCATCGATGAAGCGCATCCGGCTACCGTCTCCAGCACTCGCCATGACCACCGGAGAGGTCTTCTCGGCGTTGAACTCGTTGATGTGACCGCGGCCGGGCTCGAATACGGCACCGGACACAGCGACCTGTATTTGCGCCCACGCCATCGGCATCACCGACACGATCGCAGTTCCGGCCGGGAAGAACCCGCCCTTGACCAGCTTGGCTTCGATGCTCTTGCGCAGTTCCTGTGTGCTGCGTCCGGCAGCCCGGATCTGTCCGGTGAAGGGAAGTGCAATCGTGCCATCTATGTTGACCGTGTGAGTGCCGGAGAATTCCTCGCCGTCTGCAACGTCGATCCTGACGGTGTCGCCCTTTGCAAGAACTGCCTCTGCCTGTTCAAGCGCGCGCAGCGAGGGGGGCAAGCTGGCCGAACGATTGGCCACGCGCCGAACCTGGCAGGTGTCTGTATTCTGAGCCACCTTGACGGGGGCCGGTTCGAAGTTTGCCGAAGCCGGTCGCAACTGGATGTCATCGTTCACTGAAACGCCTGAAGAACAAGCGCTGAGCGTCAATGCCATCGCACACACCGCTAGCCGCGTGGAAATTGTCATCTTGTCTCTCCCTATGGAAGCAGCCGCTTCCGAATAGCCATCGGGAGATGCGCAAGCGCTATGCCACGCTTAAGGACCTGATACTTCTATGGTTTTTTGCACCCCAGCGGAGCTGTTCGCACAATGGCTCTCACTTTGGGAGGCAATCTGGCAAATGAACCTCGAAGCGCGGAATGATAACGACGTAGCTTCAGCCTGCTGGCAGGCATTTGAAAGCCCAGATGCGGCCAGTCTGGCAAGCCGTGCGTTTCAACTGCACATGGCTGGTACCAAGGCAGGCCGGCGCCGCGCACCAGGTTAGGCTCACCACTGGCGAAACAAGCAAGGATGTATCACGGGGTTGTTTCACTGCCGGGGCTGAAACATTCATCCACCGCAGGGATTCTCGTACCTCAGCTCGACAGGATGGCGGAGAGGAAGGGATTCGAACCCTCGATACGCTTTTGACGTATACTCCCTTAGCAGGGGAGCGCCTTCGACCACTCGGCCACCTCTCCTCACGCCAATTGCCGCTGTATGCATGGGAACGGCGTGAGTTTCAAGCCCGTCTGTCAGCATTTCAACTCTTTGCCATCCGGACAGTCATCGTGCGGCCCAGTGCACAAGGCTGAACGCAAGGTGACGATGTGCACATCAGTCCCCTTCCCCATTGGCTAGATTGCTTTTCAACAAACACGCAAACACCGGCCTCCAAACCGGCCAACGAGGAGCAACACAGCCATGACCTTCAAGACCTTCGCAACCGCCGCCATCTTCGCCGCAACCGCTTTTGCCGCCACCACCGGCTCTGCATCGGCAGGTGGATACCACTACAACCATTACAGCGCGCCGTCGTACGCACCTGGCCACAGTCACGTTATTCTGGGCCCTGCAGGCACCGCGCAGGACTTCAACTACTATGCACGCAAGGATTGCCGCTGGCTGAAGCACCGCGCCATTGAAACCGGCTATCGCAAACACTGGCGCGCCTATCGCCGCTGCCTGCGCGGATAACGACATCGCGCATAACTGCCTACCCTCACCCAGCCCCGTCAGCTGGTACCGCTCCTCCCGGTGCCGCTGGTGGGGCAAACCTGTCTCAACTGCGGCCATTCAGTGGAACTTCACAGCGCTGTTTGACATTTGTTAAGTGTGCAAACGGTCAAATAGGTGTATGGGTTAAATGAAATTCGGACGGCGCTGAATTTTCCGGCTACCGGCGCAATAGCGGCGACGGCAGGAAATGGAGGCCAAGAAGGCAGACATGATGACAAGCAAAACCAGGGCAGCGGTTCTCACCGCCGGAATTCTGGCGGCCGTTGCAAGCGGCGCCAACGCTCAGGCAATCGATTCGACCGGCGAGCGCTACGTGCCGCAAGGACACTCCTATTCCAGCTCGAACGAGCGGATGCCGACGCTGAACTCCTATGAGGATCAAATCAACAGTGGCGCAGACCAGCTGCAGACCGAGATCTATCGCAAGCGCCGCGACCGTGCTTTCTGGGATTCGTGGGTGAACTCCACTCACGGCACGTATCTGGGCGGCGAACCCCGCCTGGCACCTGATTACTGAGTTAGCGCCGCCGGCCATTCAAGGCGGTTGTCTCTGCAAACACCAAAAAGGCGGCTCTTGAGGCCGCCTTTTGCTTTTTTGGGAACGCTGTCCCTGAACCGGTTAGCGCGCCGAGCGGGCGTCGAGATAATCGCCAAGCGCTTCCTGGGCTTGTGACACCTGTTGGCTGGTCATCCGTCGAGACAGCTTGATCCGTTCGACCCTTGCCTTAGGACTGCCGCGCAGCGCTGCAAGAGACAACAGTTTGTGTGCCTCGACGAGCTCATTTGCAGCCGCATTACTGCCGCTGACGGACAGGGCGCACTGGATGAAGCCGTCCTCGGGAAGACGGATTTCGTCTTCCTTCGGCGTTATGTCGCGGTAATCCGCAAGGTCGATCACGATACTCATGGGTTGCTACGCAAACCTCTGTCTACTCACTACAAACTCACACCGCGCCGGATACCAAGGCGCTGTAACTTGACGCTAACCATGCCACAGGGGTTATCAAACGCAGTTAAGCGGCATGGTTATCAAGGTGTGAACAAGGGGGCAGCACAGCCGCATGATTTCACTTTCACGACGACCATCAATCATTTGAAATAAAACACTTTTTTGCAGCAGACCACAAGAGCGCAACACCTGCCGCATTAACCGGACAGTAACCATGCCAGCAAGTGTGGGCGTGCCAGCCTACCCCGGCTGCTTGCCGAACAGCAGGTTGTGAGCGGCGTCGTTGGACTTCAGGTCTTCCGGCTTGCCACGGCGTTCTGCCCCCACGGCCATGCCTGCCTTGACGGCGGGGCGTGCCATCACATCCTCATACCAGCGCTTCAGGTTCGGATAGTCGTCAAGGTTCTGGCCCTGGCGCTTGTGCGGCTTGATCCAGCCGATACAGGCCATATCCGCAATGGAGTACTCTCCGGCGAGATAAGGATCATCGGCCAGCCGCCGGTTCATGACGCCGTAAAGGCGCGCCACCTCATTGGTGTACCTTTCGATGGCGTAGGGCAGTTCCTCACGGGCGTAGAAGCGGAAATGATGGGCCTGTCCACACATGGGGCCAAGCCCGCCAACCTGCCAGAACAGCCATTCATCAACCTTGATGCGGGCTCTTTCGTCAGCCGGATAGAATTGCCCGGTCTTGCGGCCCAGATACTGCAGGATAGCACCGGACTCGAATACCGATACCGGCTCACCGCCCGGACCGTCCGGATCGATGATGGCCGGCATCCGGTTGTTTGGTGCAATCTTGAGGAAGTCCGGCTCAAACTGATCGCCTTTCAGAATGTCGACGTACTTCACGTCATACGGCAGCCGGCATTCTTCCAGCATGATGGAGACTTTCCAGCCATTTGGCGTTGGCCAATAGTACAGTTCGATGGGGTCATTCATCTGTTTGTACTCCCTGCTTTCAGGCTGGCCGTTTGTCCGCCAACCGGAACGAAAACCCGTGCAACAATGGGCAGATGGTCCGAACCGGCATAGCGGCCGGCAAGCACACCATCGGGAAACCGCAACTTGTCATCAGCAAACATGTGATCAATGGCCACCTGCGGCAAGCCCGGCCAGGTGGCAGGCCATGTCGGCAAGACACTGCGCCTGGTCATGCCGGTTATGCCGGCAAACTGCCAGACCATGTGTGAATACGGCGAGGCATTGAAATCACCGAACACAAGCCGGGGATGACTGATTGTGCTGATGTGCTGGGCAATCGCATTGATCTGTTTCCACTGCGCACGCACCCGCGGCGCGCGCTGGGTGTGTGTACCGAGAAGGGTCAGGTTGCCCCATTCCGGCCCGAGACTGCCCTGCAGGTAGGCAGGGCCTGTCCACACACCCCTGCCCTGCACGTCCTGCAAGGGATAACGTGACATGAGCAGCAGATGCTGCCCTCGCTGACGCTTTTCGGGATACTGAAAAGGAAACTGGGCCAGAAGCTCCTTGCTCAACCTGATATCATGACTGGTGACTTCGGCCAGAAACACGATATCGGGATCCTGCCGCTCGATCTCGACCCGGATTACATCCTGCTCCTTGTTCCAGAGCCACGTATTGAACGACATCACTCTGAGTTCCCGGAAGCCTGCTGGCACATCCTGACCGCGAGGCGGCATCTCGCGTGGATGCAGCTGGACCCACAAACCGAGTGCAAGAACGCCTGTGATCATCATTGCCAGCGCGGCAAGCAAGCAGTAACGCGGCAGAAGGAACGCCCAGCCAAACGCAATAACGGCGATGGCGAAATGCAGCGTCAAATGGCTCAAGGCATCGAAATAGATGAAATAGCGGGTGAAATGCTGCATGCCGATGCCCGCAAACGCCACGCAGATACCCACAAGGCACATCAGTCGACCAATGCTTTGTGTGGCCGGCAACATATCCTTAGTCTTCCCCGTATGCCGTCAT
>JAWVYF010000152.1:0-7231 GCA_033722845.1 Anderseniella sp.
AATGGCGAGGCGGCGGCGAATGGCCTCCACCGCCCTGCCCTTGGCACCGGTGCGCACAGCCTTGCTGACCTGAACGCGGCCCCAGCCACCATTACGGGCTATGGCTTCGTAATCCGACAGCGCATTCGTCAAGGCGGCTTCGCTGCGGCTGTTGAGGATGGGCGCCACGGAGCGCTCAAGGCCATACACCTTGGTGCGGGCTGAAAGCGCGCTTTCGGATGCGGCGCCGTCATCACTGCCAAAGCTGATCGGCGCAGCGGCACGCTCCTGCTCGAGAGTGCGGACAGCAGGTTCGGGTGCCTCTACCGGAGCTGCCGTGGCACCGCCAGTATTGAAGTTGAAGGCACGGTTGCCAATAACCTTGCGGCCATTGCTCCAGTCGCGCTCAACGCTTTCGGCGCTTGCCGGAGCCGCGTGGCTTCCCAGCATGAAAGACACACCTGCCGCAACGGCCATGACTGACCGGAAATTCCGCAGAATCATCAATTTACCCCTAAGCCCGAAGCCAGATGAGAAAGCGATATACAGCATCGCCCACTGTTTCACCAGTGGATGCCTGACAATTCGGGCCGGATTGGGGCCAGCCTGCCGGATCAGGGAAACTGAATACGCAAAACCCGCAAAAGCCGAGGCCTTTGCGGGTTCACAATTTCGTCACCTGCAAGGTGCAGGCGCAGCTCTGTCGCCTGATTACAGGCGATACAGAATCTGGTCGGTCCAGAACCGCTCCAGACGGCTCAGTGCCTTGTTGAGACGTTCGAACTCGTCAACGTCGATGCCGGCGACTTCCTGCAGCGACAGCAGCTGACGGTTGTACAGCGCATCAACCTGTTCGCGGATCTGCTGGCCCTTGTCGGTCAGCGAGATGCGCACGGAGCGCTTGTCGGCATTGGAACGCTCGTGGCTGACATAGCCCTGATCGACCAGCTTCTTGAGGTTGTAGGACACGTTCGAGCCCTGGTAGTAACCACGGGTCTTGAGTTCGCCGGCGGTCAGTTCACTGTCGCCGATGTTGAACAGAAGCAGCGCCTGAACGGAGTTGATCTCCTGTTCGCCATTGCGTTCGAATTCGTCCTTGATCACATCCAGAAGGCGGCGGTGAAGGCGCTCGATAAGCGTCAATGCCTCCAGGTAGCGGTGCTTGATCTCTGGGTTACCCTGATCCGCGTCATCGCGGACCGCAACTGCGGTCATGTTGTTCATGTTTGATACCTGCCCATAAATTCATCTGTTAGGTTCTCTGTTAGGTTGGCAGGTGTTTTGTTTTTTGCCCCTGCCTTGATGCATGACTCTAGGGGCAGGTTTTTAAGAACGTCCGAACGAGATAGGTAAACTCGAAACTAATTTGCGTCCAATTTGACAGAGATGTGGTGAGAGTTAGCAAAATCTTGTCAGGGCTGATTAGCTCCAGTTTTCTGCTATTTCGAGCCTTTCAAATAACGAATGATACCGGAAAAATCGGTACTTGCGCCGCCTGCGGACGTAAACTCCTTGTAAAGCTCAAGTGCGCGTTGGCCCATTGGCGTGTTGGCATTCGCACCGCCTGCGGCTTCTGCGGCGAGCGCGAGGTCCTTGATCATCATGGCAGCGGCAAAGCCCGGCTTGTAGTCATTATTGGCTGGCGAGGTCGGCACCGGGCCCGGTGCCGGGCAATAACTGGTCATGGACCAGCACTGGCCGGATGCCGTTGACGAGATGTCGTAGAAGGTCTGCGCATCGAGACCCAGCGCCTCAGCCAGGTTGAAGGCTTCTGCCGTGCCGATCATCGAGATGCCGAGCAGCATGTTGTTGCACACCTTGGCCGCCTGGCCATTTCCCGGGCCGCCGGCGTGAAACACATTCTTGCCCATCACATCGAGAAACGGCTTGGCCTTGCCAAATGCTTCAGCAGAGCCGCCACACATGAAGGTCAGCGTGCCAGCTGCCGCCCCCGCGACACCGCCGGACACCGGCGCATCCAGCATCATGTGACCTGCGGCTTCTGCCGCAGCAATCACCTCGCGCGCCGTAGGCACGTCGATGGTGGAGCAGTCGATCATCAAGGTGCCGGGCTCGCAGGTGGCGATGAGACCGCCATCGTCCATATAAACAGAGCGCACATGCTGGCCCGCGGGCAGCATGGTCACCACGACATCAGCGCCAGACGCAGCCTCGAGCGCGCTGACGGCAGCAGTGCCGCCGGCATCCGTGAAGGTCTTCAGACTGGCCTCGGACAGATCAAAGCCGCGCACATCGTGTCCGGCCTTGACGAGGTTGGCAGCCATAGGCCCGCCCATGTTGCCCAACCCGATGAAACCGATAACCGCCATGACCTGTCACTCCCTGAGAAATACTGTTGCCTGCTTTCGCCGGACCGCCAAGATGGCAAGGGAAACGAGCTGAACGCAAGAGGGGCTTGCCTGCATGGACACAGGAAAACTTGAACGGGCGATGGAGTATGCACTGGCGCATGAAACTGGATGGTCTCGATCACCCGAGGGATCGCCCTGGGGCGTCCACCAGACTGATCCGGCTCCATGGAACCGGCTGTTCGGTCCGGTTCATGAACGGGGCGGCGTGTGCGGTGTCATCATGCATGGCGGAAAGGAGCTTGCCCGCTTTGGCGACGCAAACCGCGCGGACCTGACATTCTCGGTTGCCAAGACCTACCTCGCGCTGCTGGCCGGTGTGGCACACCAGCAAGGACTGTTGCCAGACGTCCATGAAACGGTCGGGAGCCGGCTGCCGGGGATTGGGTTTGATGACGCGCACAATGCGCGTGTGACCTGGCACCACTTGCTGCAACAGACCAGCGAATGGACCGGCGACTGCTTCGGCATTCCCGACCAGGTGGACCACTACCGGCAACTGGACTTTGCACCGCCCGTCAATGGCACGAAGGGCGAGAAGCGCCCGCTGCAGACCCCCGGCACTTACTGGGAATACAACGATGTACGCATCAACCAGCTGTCACTGGCGCTTCTGCACCTGTTCCGCCGTCCGCTACCGGAGGTGTTTGCCGAACACATCGCAAGTCCGGCCGGGGCGAGCGGCGGCTGGGCCTGGCGGGGATATGACAATGCCTGGGTCGAGATTGACGGAAAGAGGATGCAATCAGTACCCGGCGGCACCCATTGGGGCGGTGGTATATCGATCAGCGCAAGCGATCAGGCAAAGATCGGGCAAATCCTGTTGGGTAGAGGGTTTGCAAATGGCACGCACATCCTGCCGCCCGCATGGATTGACGCAATGCGCGCGCCCTGCCCGATTGCCCCGTTTTACGGTTATCTGGTCTGGCTGAATGATGAGCGCAGGATATTCCGGTCCGTGCCGGCAACCAGCTTCTTTGCGTTGGGCGCAGGTGGCAACTACACATTCATACAACCCGAAGCCGAACTGGTGGTGGTGGTGCGCTGGCTGGACGACAATCACGCTGACAGCTTCTTTGCGCAGGTCCTGGAAGCAGTGCAGTAACGGCTTGTGTTGTTGAAAAGTGGCGGGGCGGACACCGGGACCCCATCAGCCCCTGCCGGTATCCGCCCGCAGCCTCCCCTGCAAAGGGAAAAACGGTTCGATCAGTTGCGCGCAACCAGGTTCATGCCGGCTCGGACCAGCCTTGCCGTTCGTGCACCACATGCCCCTGCCGAACGTGCCATTGAAATGGCCCGCGCCTTGGCTGACGCTACAGCGGTTCTGTCATGGCTCGACAATGCTGCATCATGTTTTGTAACGATCTTGCGCCAGAAGCGGGTGGCCGACGCATGATCAAGGTGCTGGCAGCGGCGTTCGAGGTAGTAGGCTGCGGTTGCGTGAACATAGGTCTGGAGCTCACCGGATGTGGTTTTCTTCTTGCGCTCCGTTCGCGGTTTTACCGCCGGTTCAACCTTGATCTCGGCGTCATCAGGAATTGAAACAGCAACCACGTTCGCCGCTTCTTGCTCAACCTGAATGGCCGGCACTTCCGCTATGGTTGGACGCATCGAAGGCGACGTATCTCCTGCCTGGTTCATGGCATCACGGGCAGCCTCTATGGCAGACAGGGCAAGGTCTTCGGTTTCGACGCCACACGTCATGCCGCCTGCCTGTTTGCGCGCATCGTTCATCACGCGGGTGACCTCGTCACTGCCCAGCTGCCCGGCAACAACCACTTCTGCCATGCTCGAATAACCCGACAGTTCATCGCGAAGCTGGGCGGTTAGATGACCGCAGCGGCTGGCAACGGCATCGGCCCTGGCAAGGTGTGCAGCTGCATCTGCCGGACCCAGCACTTCTTCGGCCAACGCCGGTTTGTGGATAAAGCCTGAGACCGACAATCCTGCAAAGCACAACGAGATCAGCAATCGTGATGGACTACGCATGACCCTGAACTCCCACACACAAGGGTACTGACTAACTGGGCATCAGCGTAGGCAGGGCTGGTTAACGGCCATTCAAGGTTAAAGTACGAGTTGAAAGAAGGGTTAATGAAGCCCTTACAATTTTAGCAATCAGACGGGCAGCTCTTCGGCCAGCGGTTCAAAATACTGGTCGACCTCGGCCTGTGACACCTGCTTGAGGCTCGACGGCTTCCATTGGGGAGCATTGTCCTTGTCGATGACCACTGCCCGCGTTCCTTCGAAGAAGTCGTGTCCGGTGAAGATACGATTGACGATGCGATACTCCAGTTTCATGCAGCTTCTGAAGTCCAGCGTGAGCCCGTCGCGCAGCTGACGGTGGCAGATTTTCAGGCTGGTGGGAGACTTGGTCTCCATGATCGAGGCTTGCTTCTGGGCCCAGGCAGATGGGTCTGACTTAAGGCTGTCGAGAACACCTTCAGCAGAACCTTGCAAAAAATGACGGTCAATGGCGCCACGGTGCATGGACAGCGTTTCGGGCTCTGCATGACCGGCATAATGCTGAATCGCTTCATCGACATCAGCGAATGTCTTCAAGGCCTGCTTGAGATCATGGAGCTTGTCATGCGGAACGTAATGTGTCCCCACGCCGGCATAAAGGGCATCGCCGGCCTTGAGCCGCGCACCTGTGAGACCAATGTACATGCCGGTCTCACCGGGGCAGCGCGGCAGAAAGTAGGTGCTGCCGACATCAGGAAACAGGCCAATCCCTGTTTCCGGCATGGCGAAGGTTGCCCGCTCGGTCACGATGCGGTGCGAGCCGTGCACAGACACGCCAACGCCACCGCCCATGAAGATGCCATCCAGCAATGCGATATACGGCTTGGGATACTGCTTGATGTAATTGTTGAGTACGTACTCTTCGCGGAACAGGTCGAGGAACCGCGAATCCATGGCGAGACCCCATTCGTAGAGCCGCCTGATGTCACCGCCGGCGCAAAACGCCCGGTCGCCTGCCCCTTCAATAATGATCCGCTCGACACGGTCATCACTGGCCCACTCCTGCAGTTGGCTGTGCAAGGCGCGGAACATTTCCAGCGTCAACGCATTGAGCGCCTTGGGCCGATTGAGCGTTACAATGCCTGCCCGCCCTTCGATGGCAAAGATGATTTCCGGTTCTTCAGTCATGCAATCTTATTGCCTCAGCATGTCGCGCGACACGATCAGCCGCATGATTTCATTGGTTCCTTCGAGTATCTGGTGCACGCGCAAATCGCGCAGGTACCGCTCGATCGGATAGTCCTGCAGGTAGCCATATCCGCCAAACATTTGCAGCGCATCGTTGACCACCGAAAAGCCCGTATCGGTCGCCTTGCGCTTGGCCATGGCCGCGTGGCGCGTGGCCAGCGGATGTTTGTCGTTGACCTTCTGCGCGGCGGCATAAAGCAGGATTCGGGCAGCTTCGAGTTCTGTTGCCATGTCTGCCAGGCGGAACTGAAGCGCCTGGAAATCGGCAATGGGCTTGCCGAAAGCCTTGCGGGTCTTCATGTACTCGATGGCATGGTCGATGCAGGCTTGCGCTCCGCCTACTGAACACGCACCGATGTTCAACCGGCCGCCATCGAGGCCGGACATGGCTATGCGGAAGCCATTGCCCTCACCGCCGATCAGATTTTCAACCGGCACGCGGCAATCATCAAAGTTGACCTGCGCGGTGGGCTGCGAATGCCAGCCCAGCTTTTTCTCGTTCGCACCGAAACTCAGGCCCGGCGTACCATTCTCCACCATTATGCAGGAGATGCCGTTGGGCGTATCATCGCCTGTGCGCACCATGGTGAGATACAGGTCGTTCGCCCCTGCCCCGGAGATGAACGCCTTGGAACCATTGAGTACGAAGTGATCGCCGTCGCGCACGGCCCTGGTTCGCAAAGCCGCTGCATCTGAGCCCGACCCTGGCTCGGTAAGGCAGTAGGACGATATCTTCTTCATCGCCGTCATGTCGGGCAGGAAGCGCTGACGCTGCTCTTCCGATCCATACTGGTCGATCATCCAGGCGGCCATGTTGTGAATGGATATGAAGGCGGCAGTGGATGGACAGGCCTTTGACAGCTCCTCGAAGATGATTGCAGCGTCCAGTCTGGACAGGTCGGATCCGCCGACATCATCACGCACGTACAGTCCGCCGAAGCCCAGTTCGGCGGTCTTTTCGATTACGTCGCGCGGAAAGATGTGCTCTTCGTCCCATTTGGCTGCATGAGGCGCCATTTCGCTGGAAGCAAAGGACGCGGCGAGATCGCGAATGGCGACCTGCTCTTCGGTTGGTTCAAAGTCCATCTGCTGTGCTCTCCGAACTGGTTTGTCTGTCAGTGCCGTGATAGAGCCGTCCTCGCCAGGACGTCAACACGGGTGGTGACTGACAAGAGAATGTTGCATAGTCCCAGTTGAGACCAGGTTTGTTGAGCTTTACCGGATTGACGATATGACAGGGCCCAAGGCGAAGACGCCAAACGACAGAACACTGCTGGACAACGCCGAGACAAACGCCAATGGCGGTTATCCTGCACGCAGGTTGCGGCGTACGCGCCAGGCCGACTGGTCGCGCCGCCTTGTCCGGCAAACTCACCTGACCCCGTCAGACCTGATCTGGCCGATCTTTGTAATGCCTGGTGTCGACCAGACCGAACCAGTCACCTCGATGCCGGGAGTCGAGAGGTTCACGGTGGATCGCGCAGTCAAGGCGGCAAAGGAAGCGCACAGCTTCGGCATTCCGCTGATCGCGGTATTTCCGAACACTCCGCGTGACAAGCGCACCTCTGACGGCCGCGAAGCACTCAACAAGGACAACCTCGTGTGCACCGCTGTGCGCGCCATCAAGGACGCGGTGCACACGAGGTTGTCCTTGTTGAGTGCTTCGCGGC
>JAWVYF010000153.1:0-7218 GCA_033722845.1 Anderseniella sp.
AAACCTGAAAACAAGAAGATCACGACAGCCGAGGACCTGCATGAGGCAGACCAGCGGCTCAAGACAGGAAAGCAATTCATGCTCACCGATATCCGCGTCGGCCACGGCTACGACGTTCACGCCTTCGAGGAGGGCGACCACGTCATCCTGTGCGGCGTGAAGATCCCGCACACGAAGAAGCTGAAAGGCCACTCCGACGCAGACGTGGGCCTGCATACCATCACCGACGCCATCTATGGCGCTCTGAGCGAAGGCGATATCGGCAAGCACTTCCCGCCCACCGACCCCCAATGGAAGGGTGCTGCCTCCGATATCTTCCTCAAACACGCCGCGCAAATGGTGGCGGATCGCGGCGGCAAGATTTCCCACGTCGACCTGACGCTGATCTGCCAGGCGCCGAAGATGCGCCCGCATGTCGATGCGATGCGCGAAAGCGTGGCGAAGATCATCGGCATCGATGTTGGCCGCGTCTCGGTCAAGGCCACGACGACCGAATGGCTCGGCTTCACCGGCCGTGAGGAAGGCATTGCGGCAGCCGCAACCGCCACCATCCGGCTGCCGGAGTAAGCGCGCCAATGTTCGACCGCCAGCTTATCATCGAGGCCAAGGACACGCTGGACATGCTGCGTGACGGCGGGTTGATGCTGGCGACGGCGGAAAGCTGCACCGGCGGGCTTGTTGCCGGCCTGCTCACCAGCATTGCAGGTTCATCTGCCGTGGTGGAGCGCGGCTTCGTCACCTATTCCAACGAGGCCAAGGCCGAAATGCTGGGCGTGCCCAAGGCGCTCATCAATCAGCATGGCGCGGTGTCGGAACAAGTTGCGCGCGAAATGGCAGAGGGTGCGCTGCGCCATTCCCGCGCCAATGTCGCCGTGTCCGTCACCGGCATTGCCGGGCCTGGCGGCGGTTCGAAGGAAAAGCCCGTCGGGCTGGTTCACTTCGCCTGCGCGCGCACCGAGATGATCACTCACCATGTGCGGATGACATATGGCGACCTTGGCCGCGACGAAATCCGTCTGGCCGCTGTCGGTACTGCTCTCGCCATGATCCGCGCACAAGTTTCCACCGGCGGCGGGATGTTTGCGTGAAAGCCTAGAGCACGCCCTGCCCGCGCAGCGTTTGCGCAAACTTGCGGACATCCTCAACAAGCAGGTCCGGCTGTTCCATTGCCGCGAAGTGCCCGCCTTTTGGCATCTCGCTCCATTGCGTCACATTGTAGATGCGGTCCACGTAACTTCTCGGTGGCCAGGCCAGCATCTCGGCTGGAAACAGTGCGCACGCCGTCGGCACCTCCACACGCTTGCCTTCCGGTGATAGCACGCGGCCACCCTCTTCACGCCGGCCGTAGTAAATCCATGAGGCCGTGTTGAAGCAGCGCGTAGTGACATAGATCATCACAGCAGTCAGCAAATCGTCCTTGGTGTAGATGCTCTCGACGTTGTCGCCGTCGATGTCTGACCAGCCGTGAAACTTCTCCACCAGCCAGGCGGCCACGCCGACGGGACTGTCCATCATGGCGTAGCTCAATGTTTGCGGCTTGGTGGCCTGCTGTGTGCGATAGCCGTCCTGCATGATCTGGTCACGCCGGAACTGATCGGCCCAAGCCTTTTCCTCATTCGTCTGCGGGCCGTCCGGCGCACGCATGGTGAGGATGTTGATGTGAATTGCCGCACAGGCGGGCGCATGATCAAACCCCAGCCATGAGCATACCGCCCCACCCCAGTCGCCACCCTGTGCCAGGTAGCGATCATAGCCCAGCGTGTCGGTCATCAGCGCGTTGAAGGCTTGCGCCATCCGGCGCGGCCCCCACGGCCGCGGTGGTCTGCCTGACCACGCAAAGCCCGGCAGCGACGGCGCGATCACGTCGAAGGCATCTTCCTCGCTACCACCAAACCGTTCCGGATGAGCCAGCGGCTCTATCACGTCCATGAATTCGTGCACCGAGCCCGGCCAGCCATGCGAGATCAACAGCGGCGTCGGGTTTGGGCCAGAACCCTTTTCGTGAATGAAGTGCAGGTCAATGCCGTCTACATCGGCCTTGCAGTGATTGAATTCGTTGAGTGCCGCTTCGTGCTTGCGCCAGTCGTAGTCATTGAGCCAGTAAGCACAAAGCTCTTTCATGTAGTCGAGGTTGGCGCCGTAGTCCCAGCCGCCATCATCCGGCATTTCATGCCAGGGAAAAGCCGAAACACGTGCGCGGATGTCGGCCAGCGTCTCGTCTGGAACGTGAATTTTGAAAGGATTGATCGTGCTCATGGGCCATATTTTTAGCTGCTATGGTGCTGGCTACAATTGCTAATTAAGCAAGTGACCGAGGGAACCGGCCGGCCACTGGAAATCAGCCCTCACCCTCCCTATATGTTAATCATCGTAACATTTTCGGGGGAGCTATTTCATGGTTCGTCTCATCCTCAACATACTCTGGCTGGTGCTTGGCGGCATCTGGTCAGCCATTGCGTGGTTTTTCGTCGGCATCCTGTGTGCCATCACCATCATCGGCCTGCCTTGGGCACGGTCATGCTTCATGCTGGCCAACTACACATTGTGGCCGTTCGGGCGCGACGTCATCGCCCGTGACGAGCTTTATGGCCGGGAAGACATCGGCACCGGCGGCTTCGGGATGGCTGGCAACATCGTGTGGTTCATCCTGGCCGGCTGGTGGCTGGCGGTCATGCACCTGACGTTCGCTGTCGCCAATGCGGTGACCATCATCGGCATCCCGTTTGCCTGGGCACACGTGAAGCTGGCTGGCGCCTCGCTGTTCCCGGTCGGCAAGACCGTGCAGGATATTGAGGTGGTCGATGAGGCCTTGCGCAACTCGGCTCGTGAGCGGGTGGACCAGATGCGCCGCGCCAACTGACCTGATATTGAAACCTCAAAATGAAAACCCCGGCTGTCATGGCCGGGGTTTTTGCTTGTCAAATTGATGTGCTGATCAGTCCAGTTCGGGAATGCGCAGCACCTGACCGGGATAGATCTTGTCCGGATGCTTGAGCATTGGCGTATTGGCCTCGAAGATCTCCTGATACTTCGGGCCCTTGCCCTTGCCGTAATGGGCTTCGGCGATCTTCCAGAGGTTGTCCCCCTTCTTCACGGTGTAGAACACGGGGTCCTTCTGGGCTGGTGCCGTCAGCTTGCTCTCGACCTTTGATACGCCAAGCGTATTGCCAACGGCGATGATAGCCTTTTCCAGGATCGACTGGTCCGCCACGTCGCCGGTCACGATGGCCTTGTCGCCGTCAACCTCGACCTTCACGTTCTCGGTGCCGAGATTGTAGCTGTCGAGTTCCTTCTTGAGGTCGTCGGCAGACGGTGGCGTATCATCGCTGCCGATGCCGATTGCCTTGCCTGCGCTTTTCACAAAATCCCATATACCCATGTCTGGCCTCCTTTTTGGTCATTGTCGCCTTTCGGTTGGGTCGGCCCCGATTTGACTTGTTCGCAGCTGCTGCGTCCAGTGAAAATACAAAGCCAAGCCTGTTTTTTCCTTTGGCGCATTGCGCTTTGCCCCTCTACTACTGGAGCATAACGTTTTGGCATCACCTGCGGAGCACGTCCCATGAAACTGCATTTCAACCCCGCCTCTCCCTTTGTTCGCATGGTCACCGTCACCGCGCGCGAACTCGGCATCATCGACCAGATCGAGGAAGTTCCCACCGGTGAATTCCTGCCGATCAAGGTCAACGCCCAGGTGCAGGCCGACAACCCGCTGGGTCGTATTCCGGCACTTGTTACCGACCACGGCACGGCCATCTACGACAGCCGGGTGATCTGCGAGTACCTGTGCCATCATGCCGGCGACAAGGAATTGCTGCCTGACGAACCGGTGAAACGGTTCCGCCTGCTCACCCTTCAGTCTCTCGCCGTAGGCCTGATGGATTCCGGTGTGGCATTGCGCTACGAGACCGGCCTGCGTCCGGCAGACAAGCAATGGCCGGACTGGATCGAGCGGCAGAAGGCGCGCATTGCAACTGCACTCGACGACCTCGAAGCCAATTGGAAAACCGAGCTGTCATCTGTCAATTGCGGCTCCATCGCGGTTGGCTGCCTGCTCGGATATCTCGACTTCCGCTACGGCGACATGGGTTGGCGCGACAGCCGGCCCAATCTGGCAAGTTTCTATGAGACCTTCGCCAAGCGGCCATCGATGATGGAAACCATGCCCCCGGCCTGAGACAAGCCTCGTCTATTCTCCCTTGAATGCCGGTTTGCGCTTTTCGAGAAACGCCGTCACGCCCTCGTTGTAGTCGTGCGTGGCGGCGGCCTCGGCCTGCAGTTTTGCCTCGAGATCGAGATGGTCGTTCATGCCATTGGCAGCAGAAGCATGGATGGCCTGCTTGATCAGCGCAAAGGCCCGAGTTGGCTGGCGGGCGAGTTTGGCTGCCAGCGCTGATGCTTCGTCCATCAACTTGTCATCGTCACAGACTTGCCAGATCAGCCCCCACTCGAGCGCCTTTTCGGCAGGCAACGGCTCGGCCAGCATGGCCAGCCCCTTGGCACGGGCTTCCCCCACCTGGCGCGGCAACGTCCAAGTGCCGCCGGCATCCGGGATCAAACCGATCTTGGCGAAGGCCTGCAGGAATGAGGCCGACCGCGCCGCCAACACAATGTCACAGGCCAGCGCCAGGTTGGCCCCCGCGCCTGCAGCAATGCCATTGACCGCACACACCACAGGCATCGGCAAGTCTCGAATGCGCCGGATCAGCGGGTTGAAATCTCCCTCGAGGATTTCGGCAATCTCAGCCGGGCCATCCATGCGAAGGTCCGACAAGTCCTGGCCCGCACAGAATGCCCGTCCCTCCCCTGTGAGCAAGACAGCGCGGCAACCTTCAGCCTCAATCCTGTCGAATGCATCGCGCAACTCGCCATGCAACTGCCGTCGTGTGGAATTCAGCTTGTCCGGACGGTTAAGCGTTATGCGGCCAACGCCGTCAGTGATCTCCAGCTTGATATCGGTATATGCCATCTCAGCCTCTGTCTTTGTCATCAAGCGGCAGTTTGCCCACTGGCACGAAGCAGTGCAATCCGGCTAGATGCAGAACATGAAGCCGAGCGCACATTTTGACTGTATCGTTGCCGGAGCCGGGCCCGCAGGCCTTGCCGCTGCTTGCCTGTTGGCGCGTAGCGGATGTTCGGTTGCTCTGGTAGCGCCGGACGCCGGCAGGACACCCAGTGTCTCCGATGCCATTCGCCGGACGGTCGCCCTCATGCAACCCTCCATGCGGTTGCTTGAAACCATCGGCGTATGGCCAGGAGGACTCCAGCAGGTCAGCGCCTCACTGGATACGCTCAAGCTGGTTGACGACACCGGCTCGATATTCGCCGCTCCTGAAGTGAGCTTCTCGTCGCGGGAAATGGGCACGGAACCGTTTGGCTGGAACATACCGCTGGACCGGCTGACAGCAGCTCTGCACCAGGCAGCAATGAATGCAGGCGTGACCGCCTTTGACAGCAAGGTGACCGGCTACCGCAAGCAGGCAGGCAAGGCCATTGTCGAGCTGGCCCAGGGGGAACCGGTCGAGGCGACAGTCGTCATTGCTGCCGATGGCCGTCAATCAGTGTTGCGGGCATCTGCCGGCATTGCGACCACCGAATGGCGTTACGAGCAATCGGCGCTGGCACTGAGTTTTGCCCACTCGGCGCCACACAAGGGCATCTCGATCGAGTTTCACAAGCCGACCGGGCCGTTCACCACAGTGCCCCTGCCCGGCAACCGGTCGAGCCTGGTATGGCTGGTCAAGCCGGAAGACGTCGAGCCGGTCAAGGCACTGTCGCAGGACGACCTGGCCGCCCGGCTGCAGCTTGAAATGCATGGCGCGCTTGGCCTTGTCACGGACGTCTCGTCGCCTGCCGTCATCCCGATGGGCGGGCTGACACCGCGCAAGTTTGCCGCCAACCGGCTGATGCTGGTGGGTGAAGCGGCGCATGTTGTGCCGCCGATTGGCGCGCAGGGCCTCAATATGAGCCTGCGCGATGCCGCCTTCGCGGCCGAGGCGATCGGCGATGCGATACGGCTGGATGAAGACCCCGGCGGTGAAAAGCTGCTGGAGGCCTATGACCAGCGCCGCCGCGCCGACGTGGTGCCGCGCCAGGCCGTGATCGACACGCTGAACCGCTCACTGATGTCGGAGTTCTTCCCGCTTCATGCCGCGCGCGCCGTTGGCCTGACGCTGCTTCAGCATGTGCCGCCGCTGCGCAAGCGCGCCATGAGCGAAGGCATGAACCCGCCGGGGCCGCTGCCCCGGGCCATGCGCGCGTGAACTGGCAATCGCCCCTCACCTGCCGGGCACCGGCGTATAGCTGATCTGCGGCTGGCGGGCGACCAGCGCGCCCCACTTGCGATTATAGGGATGGACGAGGTCGGTCGGCCCTTGCCGGCTGACCAGCCCGCGCCTTTCGTTGTGCCAGCGGAAGATGCCGCCGGACAGATTGGCGACGCCCCTGGCGCCCGCCGTTGACAGCCGCGCCCCGACCCGTTCGGCCATCTGCGATGAACGCACACCGACGGAGCAATAGAAAACCACCTGCTTGCCCGCAGCCATGCCACCGAATTTGGCCATGAAGTCTTCAGGTGACATGTCCGGGTCCACCCGGATGGCGCCGGGCAAATGGCTGACCGCGAACTCGTCCTCCTCGCGCACGTCGAGCAGCAGGACCTCGCGCGATGAAGATTGTGCCATGGGCACCGACTTCGGCAGTACGTGCCGGACCGAGGGATAATCGGCACTCACGTCTTTCTCCACCTCGTCCAGCGTAAAACCCTGCGCCGGACCGGTGACGGCAAGACCAGTGAGGAAGGCGCTGCCCGCGATGAGCAGGTTCCGCCTCGTCAGGTTGAGGAGTGTGCTGGTGAATGATCGTTCCATGACAGGTTTCTTATCCGGCTCATGGCCTGGACGGAACTGACAATCGCGTGCGCGGATCGTGAGTTGTTGTGGTGGGGGTGCAGAAGTTCTCCTCTATGTCACCCTCGGCCTTGTGCCGAGGGTGCAGCGGCGCGTGGATCCTCGGGACTGACGGCGGCGCTTCGCTTGCCTTTCGCCTTCGACTTCGCTTCGCTTGTCTTGGACGAGCCCGAGGATGACGCAGTCATTTTTGTGCCCCGGGCTTGTCCCGGGGTCCAGTCTGGTTCCCGGCACGGAGGCCGGGAAACAGAAACGGGCAAGCGAATCCGTCGCGCATCCGTTTGGATCGACGTTGTGACATTTCACTTCGATC
>JAWVYF010000154.1:0-7215 GCA_033722845.1 Anderseniella sp.
CAACCGTGTGCAGGCAGTGTTGGGGCGTAGCCAAGTGGTAAGGCAGCGGTTTTTGGTACCGCCATGCGCTGGTTCGAATCCAGCCGCCCCAGCCATCCATTTCAGGCCGCGCGTCAATGACTTCCCCCAATACCAAACCCGCCGGAGACGAGCAGATGCCCATGGTCCGGCTGGTGCTGGCCGTCCTGCTTCCGTTCTCGCTGTGTTACTTCCTGTCTTACCTTTATCGCGCGGTGAATGCGGTCATCGCCCCCAATCTGGTGGCCGATGTCGGGCTCGATGCAAGTGAACTCGGTTTGCTGACTGCGGCATATCTGATCGGATTCGCCGGATTTCAGATCCCGCTCGGCATCCTTCTGGACCGGTTCGGCCCGCGCAAGGTGCAAGCCCTGCTACTCTGCGTCGGCGCACTCGGTGCCCTGGTGTTTTCGTGGGCTGCCGGTTTGTGGGGCCTTAGCGGTGCGCGTATGCTGATTGGCATCGGCTCGGCCGGCGGGCTGATGGCTGGTTTCAAGGCTGTGACCATATGGGTGCCGGAGCAGCGCCGCGCGCTTGCCAATGCATGCATCATGGCGGTGGGCGGTCTGGGCATTCTCACTGCCACCGTGCCGGCTGAATGGGCCACGGCCAATTTCGGCTGGCGAGCCATGTTCGTCGGTCTGATGGCAATCACGCTTGCCGTGGCGGTGTTTCTGTATCTTGTGGTTCCTGAACGTCCGAAAGCAACAGTTGCCGCAGCCGCGTCGGCCTCTGCAGGTTCTGGCGTACTCGATGCCATCATCACCATCTATTCAGATCGCGTTTTCTGGCGGGTTGCACCCTTTGTGGCACTCACCGCAGGCTGCCACATCGGCATCCAGACACTGTGGGCTGGTCCCTGGCTGAGAGATATCGCCGGCCTCGATCGCGATGGTGTTGCCAGCGTTCTTGGCTTGCAGGCAATCGGCTTTCTGGTCGGCACCTTGATGAGCGGTTACGTAGCCGACTGGCTTGGCCGCCGAGGTGTCAGCCTGCTTGTCACGATGACCGGCTTCATCCTGGTCTTCATGACCGTGCAGCTCGTCATCCTGTTCGAACCAGTTGCCTTGAGCCCCGCCGTCTGGTTTGCCTTCGGCATGTTCGGGCAGGCCGGCATCCTGGCCTATCCCTGGCTCGCGCAGTATTTTGGAGCCGAACTGGCGGGACGATCCAATGGTTGCCTCAATACGTTGGTCTTCGGCGTTGCCTTTGCCTCGCAATACCTTATCGGTGCGATTATCGACCTGTGGCCGGCAACTGACAGCGGTGGATATGATGCCGATGCCTACTTCGCGGGCTTCGGCACCTTTCTTGTCTTGCAGGTGCTGACGATGGTTTGGTTCCTGCTCAAAATGCCCAAGGGCACCTTGCGGAGGCAGGCTTGATGAGCAACCCGGTTATTGCAGAAGTGACCCGTGGCGGCTCGGTCGAGAGTGTACATCGCGGGTCATGGGCGGTTGTGGGCCCGGGTGGTGCGCTGGTGTCGTCCACCGGCGATATTGCAACGCCGGTCTTTCCACGCTCCGCCATCAAGGCCTTCCAGTGCCTGCCGGCTGTCGAAGCCGGCGTGGTCGAGGCCTACGGCATGTCGGACGAGGAAATTGCATTGGCCTGTGCGTCGCACAATGGTGAGGAGGATCATGTCCGCGTGGCGCGGTCTGCGCTTGCCAAGGCGGCGCTGACTGAAGACCTCTATGAATGCGGCGCCCAATGGCCCTCGCTTGCCAGTGCAACGCGCGAGCTCGCCAGAACAGGCGCAGAGGCCTTGCCGGTTCACAACAACTGTTCCGGCAAGCATGCCTTCATGCTCGCCTTTGCCAGCCATCTCGGTACAGATCCACATGGTTACACCAGGCGCGATCACCCGGTGCAACAAGCTGTCGAAAAGGTCATGGGTGAACTATGCGACTATGACCTTGCCCATACCGTGTGCGGCATTGATGGTTGCTCGGTGCCAACGTGGGCCGTTCCACTGCGCAACATCGCGCTCGGCTTCCAAAGGTTTGTTTCTGGCGAAGGCTTGGACGACCGGCGACGCGCTGCTTGCCAGCGCATCATCACCGCCGTGCGGGCGCATCCGTTCATGGTGGCTGGTAGCAAGCGGTTTTGCACCAGGCTGATGGAGGCCGTGCCGCGCGCATTCGTCAAGGTTGGGGCGGAGGGCGTCTACTGTGCAGCCGTGCCCCACGCCGGGCTCGGCCTTGCCATGAAGGTGGATGATGGAGCCAGCCGGGGCGCGGAAGTGGCGCTGGCCCGCGTTCTGGCAGATCTCGACTGCTGGACCAATGCGGAGAAGTCGGCGCTGGAAGGCATGACGCGGGAAACGCTGACCAACTGGCGCAAGATCGAAGTTGGCGAGGTGAGGGCGGTTTAACTCACCACGTTGCCTGACACGCTCAGTGTCTCTGGCGCGCCGGTGCCGGCTGCGAGGTCCTTTGTCGCCACCTTGTCGTGGTCCATCCCCAGAATGGCGCCGCGCTTGGCTCCAGAGATCAGGTTGTTGGCGATCAACGCATCGCGTGCGCCTGCTGCAACCTGTGCTGCAATGCCGATACTGCAATCTCGGATGACATTGCCGGTGGCAGACACGTTGCGCTGGTACTTGCCCCAGCCAATCCAGATGCCGGCGGTCGGAGCGTTCTCGATGACGTTCCCGCTGACCACCGTGTCTGCTTCCACGGCGATGCCGGTGCCGCGCTTGTCGACCGGGTGGTCATAAAGGCGCAGGTTGCGCACCATGTTGCCCTGGCAAACAGCCAACCGTCCGCCTTCGTTGAAGTTTGTGATGGAGATTCCGTCAGCGGCGTCGTCGACCATGTTGGACGAGATCACCGCGCCATCCATGGCAAACTCCGAATAGAGCGCCACTTCGCCAAGTCCCGTGCAGTTGTTGCTGGTGATCTGGATGCCTGCCCCGGAATTGTTGCGCACTGCCGTGAACCGGCAATCGGAAATACGGTTATTACTGACGATCACGTTGCCCGCCCGGTAAACATTCACGCCATTGCCGTTCTGGCCCTCGCCGCCAGAGCGGGCTTCGATCTTTTCGATCCGGTTCCCAGTGATGATGGTTCCGTCGCTTTGCCTTACCGGTTGCCACACCAGAATGCCGTTGTCGCCCATGCCAGTAACAAGATTACCCTCAATGAGCAGGCCGCGGGCACCCATTGAGAAGACGGCTGCCGACACGCAAGTGTCGATGGTGCTGGCTGAAACGGTGCCCGAGCAGTTGGTGAGGTTGATACCGTTGCCGCCGGAGTTGGTGATAAGGCAATTGGTGATAACGAGATCGCGTACTGTCGTTGCTTCGATCAATGCACCCGGTTGGGGGCGCAACTGGCCGTCCAGCACCAGCCCGTCAAGCCGCACGCCCGAGGTGCCGCGAACGCTGATCACGGGTTCGCTTGATGTCTGCACCAACCGGGTCTGTCCGGGGACACCGGTCAGGCACAAGGGTGAACTGATTGAAATGCCCGATGCGATGTACAGGCCGGGTTCCAGAAGCAGGTAGCCGCCGCGTCGCGAGGCTTCATCAACCGCACGCTGCAAGGGGGCCGACTGGTTGCGCGCCGCGTTCGGTTCAAGCCCGAATTCGCGCCCGCTCAACATGCCGCCGCTCACCGCAGCTTGGGCCGGTGACACCGCTATGGCAGCGCCTGCCATGCCGGCAGCGCCGAAAAGAGTACGCCGGTTCAGGTCCATTTCGGCACGAAACCCCGCTGAAACGCTTCACATGGCGTTTCAGGCAGCAAATATCGTGCCGCAATTGGCCGCCAGCGGCAGGCAATGAGCCAGATCAAGGCGTCTCGCGTGCAACTGCGCAATAATTACAATTATTTGACCCAAACCGCAGGTGTTCCATGAGCAAGTTGGCGATTTACATTTATGTGCTTGCAATGCCGGTTATTGCAGGCGCGCTGGTTACAGGTGTGCTTACGGTGCGCAACTATCAGCCCATGTGGCTGCTATACGCTGCCATTGCAGGCGCGATTGCAGCCGTTCCGGTAGCCGTCATTATTGGCCGGGAAATCACCAAGGGGCAAAGGAGCTGAATGCGTCTTACTCCGCCGCTTCCTGGCTATAGCCCAGCTTGGCGCTGAGCTTGGTCAGCAGCCGTATCGCTGCATCCGCAATGACGGTGCCCGGCGGGAAAATGACCGCCGCGCCCATCTCAAGCAGGGCATCATAGTCTTGCGGCGGGATGACGCCGCCAATGGCGATCATGATGTCGGGCCGTCCTTGCGCGGCAAGTGCTTCACGCAAGGCCGGTACCAGCGTCAGGTGACCTGCCGCCAGTGATGAAACACCGATGACATGCACCTCACTGTCGATGGCTTGCTTCGCCACTTCGTCCGGTGTGGCGAACAGCGGACCGATTTCAACCTCGAAGCCGAGGTCTGAAAACGCGGTTGCGATAACCTTCTGACCACGGTCATGGCCGTCCTGGCCCATCTTGGCGACGAGGATTTTGGGTGCGCGCCCATCTGCTTCGGTAAAGGCCTCAACCGCGCCCTGTGCCCGGGCGATGGCTTCGGAGTCCTTGCCGGCCTCGCGGCGGTACACATCCTTGAGCAGTCGCGTCTTGGCAACGTGGCGGCTCCAGACCTTTTCAAGCGCGGCAGAGATTTCTCCAACCGTGGCCTTGGCGCGCGCGGCATCCACTGCGGCGGCCAGCAGGTTGCCTTCACCCGTCCGGGCAATGCCGGTCAATGCGTCGAGTTTTTCATCAACCTCCGATTGGCTGCGCTCTGCGCGCAGTCGGGCGAGCTTTTCCAGTTGCTGGTTGCGCACCGACGAGTTGTCAACCTTGAGAATGTCGATCTCGGCTTCATCGCTGGTGATGAACTTGTTGACGCCGAGCACCGTCTGCTCACCGGAGTCGATGCGGGCCTGGGTGCGCGCGGCGGCTTCCTCGATGCGCAGCTTCGGCAGCCCGTCAGCGATGGCCTTGGCCATGCCGCCCATGGCTTCAACTTCCTGGATATGCGCCCAGGCCTTTGCTGCAAGATCCGCGGTCAGCCGCTCCACATAGTAGCTGCCACCCCACGGGTCTGCCACCCGGCAGGTGCCGGCTTCCTGTTGCAGGAAGAGCTGGGTATTGCGAGCAATGCGGGCAGAGAAGTCGGTTGGCAGGGCCAGAGCTTCGTCCAGTGCATTGGTGTGCAGCGACTGGGTGTGGCCTTGCGTGGCGGCCATGGCCTCTATGCAGGTGCGGCCCACATTGTTGAACACGTCCTGAGCCGTCAGCGACCAGCCCGATGTTTGCGAGTGGGTGCGAAGCGACAGCGAACGCTCATTCTGCGGGTCGAACTCCTTCATCAGCGTGGCCCACAACATGCGGGCTGCGCGCATCTTGGCCACTTCCATGAAGAAGTTCATGCCAATCGCCCAGAAGAACGACAGCCGTGGTGCAAACTTGTCGATGGGCAGACCTGCCGCCACACCGGCGCGCGCGTACTCCACTCCGTCCGCCAGCGTGTAGCCAAGCTCGAGATCTGCCGTGGCACCTGCTTCCTGCATGTGGTAGCCGGAGATCGAGATCGAGTTGAACTTCGGCATGTTCTGCGAGGTGTAGGCGAAGATGTCGGAGATGATCTTCATCGAGTGCTGCGGCGGATAGATGTAGGTGTTGCGCACCATGAACTCTTTCAGAATGTCATTCTGAATGGTGCCGGTCAGCTTTTCTGCCGGGACGCCCTGCTCTTCCGCTGCCACGATGTACAACGCCATGATCGGCAGGACAGCCCCGTTCATGGTCATCGACACCGACATCTGGTCTAGCGGAATGCGGTCGAACAGCGTGCGCATGTCGTAGATGGAATCGATGGCGACACCCGCCATGCCCACGTCACCGGTCACGCGCGGATGATCGCTGTCGTAGCCGCGGTGGGTGGCAAGGTCGAAGGCAATGGACAGGCCCTTCTGACCGGCCGCCAGATTTCGCCGGTAGAACGCATTCGAATCTTCCGCCGTCGAGAAGCCGGCATACTGGCGGATGGTCCACGGCTGGGTGACGTACATGGCCGGGTATGGGCCGCGCAGGAAGGGGGCCGCACCTGGCCAGGTGTTCAGGAAGTCGAGACCTTCAACATCGCCCGGGCCATAAGCCTGCTTGACATCAATGCCTTCCGGCGTGGTCCAGCTCTGGCCACCGCCAGAGCCGGTTGCCGCGGATGTGGGCTCAAACCCGATACCGCTGAAGTCCGGAAGCTTGCTCATGATAATGCCTCCACCTTGTTCACGCCGATCTTGTGTTGCAGTTGTTGCAGCAATGATACGACATTCTGGCCTGCATGAACGAATTCGTTGACGCCTGCAGCGCTCAACAGCTTTTCGATATTGCCAGGCTTGCCAGCCATCATGACATGACTGGCACCGAGTTCCGACAAGGTCCTGGCGGTTGCCTCTGCCTCGGTGGCGTAGATTGCATCAGACGAACAGATGCAGGCGATTGCCAGTCCGCTTGACTGGAAGTCCTGTAACGGGCCGGCAACGGCCTCGATGCCACCAGCTGCCAGAAGGTTGGTCATCCATGTCGCGCGCACGGTGAAGTCGGCAGGTGTTCCAAGCGTGGCAAGGTACACTTGCGGCCGCTTGCCGGTATCAGAAAGATGAGCGTCCGAGGCATCGCGAAGCCGCTCAAACGGCTCGGCCAGGCGGTGTTGTGCCAGGGCCGGGCATTCCACCATGTCAGCTTTCCAGGGCTGCCCGATAGACCAGTCAGCGGGGACCTTCATGTTGAGCACCTTCACGGGCGCTTCTGACAGGTTGGGAAACTCGGAGACACCGGTCAGCGCAAGCTTCCGCCGTGCGATGTCCGTGTTGCGCGTTTCGACGACACCCGAAATGGCTTCTGTGGCCTTGCCGTCGATAAGCCCGGCCATCATGCCGCCCGACTGTTCGATCTGCTGGAACATGGCCCAGCCAGCTGCTGCCAATTGCCCGGTCAGTTGTTCTGCATAGCCCGACCCGGCTGCCGCATCTGTGACCCGCCCAAGCCGGCTTTCTTCCAGAAGCAGGGTCTGGATGTTTCGTGCCATGCGCCGCGCAAACCCGTCCGGCAAGCCTAGCGCGTGGGTGAACGGCAACACCGTAACGCTGTCTGCACCGGCAACGCCTGCGGCGAAGGCGGCTGTTGTCACTCGCAGCATGTTCACGTGCGGATCGCGCCTGCTCATCATGCGGGCCGCAGTTTCG
>JAWVYF010000155.1:0-7149 GCA_033722845.1 Anderseniella sp.
TGAATTACACGCGCGATGGTGGATCCGCTACGCCTGGTTGGAAGAAAGCCTGGTTTTTCCTCAAGCGGCAATGGGCACGCCTCGCCGGGTGACCCGCCACAATCCACCATGGAATCGTCCCCATAATTCCCCATAGCCTGCCAGCCCTTGCCGCATTGGCAGGCCAAATTCTGATCCGTGGACGGCTTTTGAACGCCTTCAACCGGTACCCGGCAAACAAACACGAGGGGGTGCCGCAGACGGCATGAAAGTCTAACGGAGATGAATCCAATGAAAAAGTTTCTCGCAGTTCTTCTGGCAACCGGTTTCGCGTCCACCGCAGCGCTGGCCGCTGACTTCAGCGCGGTAGACGCAGACCAGAACGGCTCGGTCTCGATGGAAGAAGCCAAGGCAGCAATGCCTGAACTGTCCGATGACGCGTTCAAGGCTGCCGATGGCGACCAGAACGGTGAACTGAGCGCAGAAGAATTCGCCAACATCCAGGGCTGATCTGCCCTGATCGTCTTGCCCTTCAAGGGCGAGCGAGACGTGAAAACCGGGAAGCCCCGCCGTGTCAAACCGGTGGGGTTTTCTGTTGCGGGCAGGCTGCCCGGTGACGTCAAAAAACGACATGCAAACCCGGCCATGTCGCTTTCGATTTATCTGCCACCAAAATACCTAAATTCCGCCGCCGCCCGGAAATTTTTGGTCCTCAAAAAACCGCCGCACCCGCGCACGTTGCGCGTCAGATGAGGCAACACAGTAAGCCAACCTCATCAATCACCGGCATGGTGCCGGTCGGATTTATGGCTTGAAGACCTCTTTTGGAGTTTGACTTAGATGAAGAAGATCCTTGCTGCTCTTGCGATCTCCCTGCTGGCTACCTCTGCTGCACAGGCTGCTGAACTGGCTGACGTCGACACCGACGGCAGCGGCACCGTGTCCATGGAAGAAGCCT
Source organism: Anderseniella sp. (assembly GCA_033722845.1). Lineage (GTDB taxonomy): Bacteria > Pseudomonadota > Alphaproteobacteria > Rhizobiales > Aestuariivirgaceae > Anderseniella. Next base: position 938 of record JAWVYF010000155.1, read on the forward strand.
CGGCTGCCATGCCTGAGCTGACCGAAGATGCATTCAACGCTGCTGACGCTGATGGCGACGGCTCGCTGAACGCTGACGAGTTCGCCACGCTGGCTCAGTAAGTCTTCAAGCCGGAAGCCCCACCGCTTCCGCGTGTAGAGAATTACGCGAACCCGGATTGCCTCATCAGGTGTCCGGGTTCGTTGCGTTTTGGGCTTCGGTAACCGCGTTGGATATCACCTCTTCCAGCCGGTCGCCCATGGCCTGCATCGAGAACATCCGCTGTACGCTCTGGCGTCCGCGCTGCGCCACATCTTTGCGATTGCCGGCCTGCATGATCCTCGCAAGGTCCGCCGCAACGCGCTGCGCGCTGCGAGAGCGAGCCGCCCAGCCATTGACGCCGTCTTCGATAAACTCGCCATGCCCGCCCACCAACGTGGCATAGGCCGGAACGCCCGCATCCATCGCCTCCAGCAGCGCATTGGATATACCCTCCTGCGAAGACAGCAGAACGAACAGGTCGCTGGCCGCAACGTGATCGACAGGTGAGTCCAGATGACCGGTGAACACCACCTGGTCTGCCAAACCGGACGCCTTGGCCAGCTGTTCAAGTTTTGCCCGCGCAGGGCCGTCACCGATCAGTTTTATGCGCACTTTCCGGCGCAGGTGTTCCGGTAGCAGGCCAACAGCCTTGATCAGGTGCTGCTGCCCTTTCCGCCACGACAGGGTGCCGACGCTTGTAATGGTGAAGTGCTTTTCATCGTACGCGACCGGGTTGAGCGGCTTGCGCACGATGCCGTTGTAAATGACGTGAATGCGCTCGCGCTTCACAAATGGTGCGCGCGCGAGCACCTGCTTGATGCGTTTTGTGTTCACAATGACCGCGTGCGGGTAAAGGCCATAGCCGTACCAGTCCAGCACCGGCCGCCACGGAAACCGCACGATGCCCAGGCGCACGATGCAGCCGATGCCGAGCTTGCGTGCCACCTGGCCGGCCGGGAAGTAGGCCTTCTGGCTGACCGGTACCAGCGCATCGATGGCGTGGTCGCGGCAGAACTGTTCCAGCCGCGCCTTGCCTGCACTGTCCAGCGCGCCGCGCGGGCCGCCATGCCAAAGCCGTTCGGCCTTGGCGAACTGGGCAGCGTGAGGCAGGTCGGGGCAGTCCATCCACACCTCGTGCCCTCGCCTCTCCAGCTCGGCAATCGCCATGCTGGCCCAGCGCTCGGTGCCGCCAAAATGGCCAGCCGTGCTGATGAACAGGAGCCGCATGAAACAGTTTCCGTATGGACCGGGCAGGGGTTGAAGCAACGTCAGTGTCTACGCCAGATGCAAGCCTTTGCGCAAACCCTGTAAACCGGCTATTGATCGCGCGCACGTTCCTAGCACAAGGGTCTGACATATGAGCACGAAGAAGGTTCGCATCGCTGTCATCGGCGCATCCGGCTATACCGGAGCGGATCTGGTGCGACTCGCCGTGGCCCATCCGAACATGGAAATCGTCGCGCTGACCGCCAACTCTCATGCCGGCCAGCCGGTTGAAACCGTGTACCCGCACCTGTCGGGCCTGGGCCTTCCGGCGATGGTCACCAATGATGAGGTGGACTGGTCGGGCATCGACGCGGCGTTCTGTGGTTTGCCGCACGCGACCAGCCAGCAGGTCATCGTCACCCTGCCGGACCACGTCAAGGTGATCGACATGTCGGCAGACTTCCGGCTGCGCAATCCGGACACCTACAAGCAGTGGTACGGTAATGAGCACATTGCGCTCGACCTGCAAAAGCAGGCTGTCTACGGCCTCACCGAGCATTATCGCGATGATATTGCCAAGACGCGCCTGGTCGCCTGCCCGGGATGTTATCCCACTGCGGTGCTCATGCTTTTGCTGCCGCTGGTCAGCGCCGGGTTGATTGATGCGACCGATCTCGTCATCGATGCCAAGTCGGGCGTGTCTGGTGCTGGCAGGTCCCTCAAGCAGAACACCCTGTTTTGCGAGGCGGGCGAGGGTATGGGGCCTTATTCGGTTGGCAAGCATCGTCACGCGCCCGAGATCGAGCAGGAGCTGAGCCTGGCCGCCGGCAAGGACGTGATCGTCAACTTCACACCGCACCTGATCCCCATGAGCCGGGGCGAGTTCATCACCGCATATGCCAGGCTGGCGGACGGCAATACGCCTGCAGACTGCGAGCGCGTTCTCACCGAGCGGTACCAGATGGAGCCGTTTGTGAACATGGCGCCACAGGGCGTACTGCCGGCCACGCAATATGTACGCGGTTCCAACCGGGTCATGCTGGGTGTGGTGCCGGACCGGGTGCCGGGCCGGGTCATCCTGATGTCCACGCTCGACAACCTGGTGAAGGGTTCTGCGGGCCAGGCGGTACAGAACTTCAACCTGATGTTTGACCTGCCCGAGACCACCGGGCTCGAACAGGCGACGATGTTCCCATGACCCAGATGCCGACGCTTTTTACCCCGCTGTCCATCAAGGACGTGACGCTGCCCAACCGCATCGTCATTGCGCCCATGTGCCAGTACTCGGCGAAGGATGGCTGGTTCGGTGACTGGCATTTCGCCAACTACTCCAAGTATGCATTGGGCCGGCCTGGCGCGATCATTCTCGAGGCAACGGCGGTCGAGGACATTGGCCGGATTACCCATGGCTGCATAGGCATCTGGGACGATGCGCGAGCAGACGCCATCAAACCGGTCGTGGACTTCATGAAGGGCCAGGGCGTTGTGGCCGGCATCCAGCTTGGCCATGCGGGCCGCAAGGCGAGCATCCAGCGCCCTTGGCATGGCAACGGTGCGCTGGACGAAACCGATGCTGCGCGTGGTGAACTGCCGTGGGAGGTGATCGGACCCAGTCCCTTGCCAGCCGGCAATGGCTGGTTGGTGCCACGTGAGATGAGCCATGACGACATCGCCCGGGTCATCGGCCTGTTTGTGGACGCCGCCAGACGAGCCGACCGGATCGGCATGGAGGTGATCGAACTGCACGCCGCGCACGGATACCTGGCGCAGCAGTTCCTCTCGCCCTTGTCCAACCGGCGCACCGATGAATATGGCGGCAGCCTTGAGAACCGGATGCGCTTCCTGCTTGAGCTGACAGAGGCAGTGCGTCCGGTATGGCCTGAGGAAAAGCCGCTGTTCGTGCGGATATCGTCTGTCGACGGGTTTGAGGGCGGCTGGGCGATTGAAGACTCTGTGGTTTTGGCCCGCGAGCTGAAGGCCCGCGGTGTGGACGTCATCGACTGCTCATCTGGCGGCAACGCCGCGGCAGGGGCGACTGCATCAACCGGATACCGTGGGCCTGGCTTCCAGGTGCCATATGCCGAGCAGATCAAGCGCGAGGCCGGCATCATGACCATGGCCGTGGGGTTGATCCTCGACGGACCGCAGGCAGAAAACATTCTGCAGATGGACCAGGCTGACCTGATCGCCATTGCGCGTGAAGCCATCCACGACCCGTTCTGGCCCCGCCACCAGGCACAGGCCATGGGCGTTGATCTGGATTTCGCCCAGTGGCCCGAGCAATACGGCTGGTGGCTGGACCGCCGGGCACGGGGGCTGCACCAACTGGCCAAGGCCGAGAAGTAGCAGCAGCACGATTGCGCCAGATCAATGAACCGGAAGGCCGCGTTCTCCATTGTTTGCTCACACGCACAAACGGAGTGAGGCTCATGGCCGACATCGACATTGCCCCTGAAAAGGTTGCCCATATCATCGTTCTGGCCAGGGAGCTGGACGGCAAGGTGGGTGCGTGGGACACCGAGGTAGACGAGGACGATCCCGACAGCGTTCTGGAGGCCCGCGCCAACGATCCGCTGGAGGCCGAACTGCGCGGCTTCATTGGTGAGCTGAACGTGGATGAACAGGTCTCCCTGGTGGCGTTGATGTGGGTGGGCCGCGGCACCTATGACCCCGAAGACTGGGACGAGGCGGTGGATACCGCACGCTCTGAACGGGTCAACAAGACCGAGAACTACCTGCTCGGCGTTCCCATGCTGTCGGACTATCTCGAAGACGGCCTCGACAAGATGGGCGTGTCGGTGGAGGACGCCGAAGAGGGGATCCTCTAAGGCGGCCTAACTCTTCACCTTCACATAGCTGCCCGGCGCAGGCTCGATGGGCTGCAGCGCGCCCAGCTCCGGATCGCGCGCCGGCACCTTCTTGCCAGACTTCTCCTTGACCCAGTCTTTCCAGTGGGGCCACCAGGAACCGGGGTGTTCCTCGGCACCGGCCAGCCAGTCGTCCAGCGTCCTGGCCCCCTTCTTGTTGGTCCAGTACTGGTACTTGCCCGACTCCGGTGGGTTGATGACGCCGGCAATGTGGCCCGAGCCAGCCACCACCAGCTCGGTCTCGCCGCCGAAGAAGTCGCCCAGCTTGAACACCGATGGCAGCGGGGCGATGTGGTCTTCGCGCGCAGCCAGATTGTAGATCGGCACGTTGACCTTGGAGAGATCAATGCGCACCTGGTCGAGGGTCATCTTGCCCTGGCTGAGGTGATTGTTGAGATAGCACTCGCGCAGATAGAACGAGTGCGTGGAGGCCGGCATCCGGGTCGGGTCGGCATTCCAGTACAACAGGTCGAAGGGCATCGGTTCGCGGCCCTTCAGGTAATTGTTGACGACGTAGGACCATATCAGGTCGTTGGAGCGCAGCAGGTTGAACGCCGAAGACATGTCCTTGCCGTCCAGATAGCCATCCCGGCTCATCTTTTCCTCAACCGCCGAGATCTGCTCTTCATCGACGAACACCTTGAGGTCACCGGCATAGGTGAAATCGACCTGCGTGGTGAAGAAGGTGGCCGACTTGATGCGGTCATCGCCCTTGGCCGCCATGTAGCCCAGCGTTGACGCCAGCAGCGTGCCGCCGATGCAATAGCCGATGGTGTTGGCCTGTTTCTGGCCGGTTTGCTTCTCGATCTGGGTGAGCGCCTCGAGAATGCCTTCGCGCATATAGTCGGCAAAACCCTTCTCGGCGAGCCGCGCATCCGGGTTGACCCACGAGATGACGAAGACGGTCAACCCCTTGTCCACGCACCACGAGATGAACGACTTCTTCGGGTTGAGGTCGAGAATGTAGAACTTGTTGATCCACGGCGGCACGATGAGCAGCGGCACCTCGCGCACCTTCTCGGTGGTGGGCGCATACTGGATCAGTTGCATCAGGTCGTTCTGATAGACCACCGTGCCGGGCGTGAGCGCCATGTTCTCGCCCAGCGCAAACGCGCCCATGTCAGTCTGCGTGATCTTCAGCGAACCCTGGCCGGCCTCGATGTCGCGCGCCAGGTTGGTCATGCCGTCCACCAGGTTCTGCCCGCTCGACGCCAGCGTCTGCTTCAGCACCTCCGGGTTGGTGAAGGCAAAGTTGGACGGTGCCATCGCGTTGGCGATCTGGTCGAAATAGAACCGCGCCCGGTGCCGGGTCGCATCGTCCACGTCTTCGGTCGCAGAGATGGTGTCGTGCGCCCAGCGTGCAGTCAGCAGGTAGGCCTGCTTGAAGAAGTCAAACATCTGGTTGTTCGACCAGTCCGGGTCCTTGAAGCGCTTGTCGGACCGGTCCGGCGAGATGACCGGCTCAGGGGTCTCGCCCATCATCCGGGACCAGGTGTTCTGCATCAGTTGCGCATAGCCCTGCCACAGCTGCCAGCTGGCCTCGGCCCAGCGTTCGGGGTGCTGGGCATAGGACTGGGCAATTTCGGTGAACGTCTTGAAGATCGGCTCGACCGGCTTCATGGCAGATTCCGGATCAGCGTTCTGGGCGTCTTCCTGCTGGCGCTCGGCCATGCGCTGGGCCAGGCTTGCGCCGATCTGAAGTGCCTTGGACAGGTTGTCCATCAGCTTGATCGGATCGGGCAGCGTAAAACCGGACGGATCGTTCGACGGCGTTGTTTTCGACATTGCTTTGTCCGCCTGCTCTGTGGGGCGTTTCCTCGAATTGTTCAGAGTAAAGCAAATCTGCGTAGCAGCAAGGCTACCTTGGTTTGGGGTGGGGGAGGGTGATGCGGTTGGGTCTGATCAGTGTCTCGGTTGCCATTGTCTGCTGTCATCCCCCGGCTTGACCGGGGGACCCAGTACTCCCGGCGCTAGTCGCGCGTTGTGTGTCCTTCGGACAGAGTCCTGCGCTGGGTTCCGGATCTCGTGATGGACTGACGTCCACATGGTCCGGGATGACAGTTGGAGAGAAACGGGAAGGCCGTGCCGGGAAACCTCCCCCCCCTCCGTGGCAGGGCA
>JAWVYF010000156.1:0-7137 GCA_033722845.1 Anderseniella sp.
GGGACCAGTGTAGCTCGATAGAAGCTCTGCCGCGCGCGCGGCCAGCCGCGTGTCGCCATTCCAGTGGCTCTTGAGTTCGATGATGAGGCCCACATCACCGTCTGCCAGATCGAGCAGCTGGCTCAGGGTGGGAATGGTGCCTTGACCGTTGGCATAGGCGATCTGTTGCAGATCGTCTGCCGTGCGACCGATCACCGGCCCGGTTTCGGCTGTCAGCCGGTCCAACGTGTCGTCATGAAAGACCATGGCCTCGCCATCGGCGGACAGCTGCAGGTCGCACTCGATGGCAAAGCCCTGGGTTGTGGCGGCGGCGAAGGCTGCAAGGGAGTTTTCCTCGCAACCTGCCGCCTTGTCGTGCAAGCCCCGGTGCGCAATCGGCCGGGCCGTCAGCCAGTCCAGCCGTGCATTGGTGGGCCGCCACATGGGTGCTTATTCGATCTCGGCGATGGCTTCGACTTCGACCGACAGGTTGATCGGCAGCGAGCCTGCACCAACGGCGGAACGGGCGTGCTTGCCCTTGTCGCCGAACACTTCAACCATCAGGTCCGATGCACCATTGATGATGCCGGGCTGGCCGCCATAACCGGCAGCGCCGTTGACGAAGCCAACCAGCTTGACGATGCGCTTGACCCGATCCAGATCGCCACCGCAAGCATCTTTCAGCTGGGCGATGATGTTGATGGCGCAAAGGCGGGCTGCCTTGACTGCATCTTCCTCTGAGCATTCATCCGGCACGATGCCCTTGTACAGAAACTCGCCATCTTTCAGCGGCACCTGGCCGGAGGTGAACACCAGGTTGCCGGTGCGCACCCAACCGACATAGTTGGCCACCGGAGCGGCCGGGGTTGGAATTTCGATGCCGAGTTCTTCAAGACGCTTGTCGATCTGTCCCATGAATGCAGTTTCCTCTGTTTTGGTGAGTTATAGAGATGGCGCGCAATCTAGGGCGGCGCTGTGGCATGCGTCCAGCCCTGAAGCGGGCACGGCAGCCATGCGCGCCGGTTGTCCCGTATCGTGGAGTGGCGTTTCACCGCAGTTGCGGCAGGCAATGTGAACGGCTAGTTCTGGGCATTAGACAAAAGTCACATGCAAGGGTAGGAGCCGCCATGACGAAGATCGTGTTTCTGGACCGGGGAACGTTCGCACCAGAGGTCGAACTGACAAGACCGGAGGTCGAGCACGAGTGGGTGGATTACGACAACACACCTGCCGACAAGATCGTCGAAAGGCTGCAGGGCGCCACTATTGCCATCACCAACAAGGTGCCGATCCGGCGCGAAACACTGGAGCAGCTGCCCGGCCTGAAAATGGTGTCGGTGGCCGCGACCGGTTTTGACGTGATCGACGTGCCGGCCTGCCGCGACCATGGCGTGGCGGTGTCCAACGTGCGCGGCTACGCAACGCACACGGTACCGGAGCACACGTTCGGCCTGATTTTCGCCCTGCGCCGCGGCATTGCCGGTTACAAGCAGGATGTCGCCAACGGCAAGTGGCAGGAAAGCGGGCAGTTCTGCTTCCATACCCATCCGATCAAGGACCTTGCAGGCTCGGTGCTGGGTATTTTTGGCGAAGGCAACCTGGGCCAGGGCGTTGCCGATATTGCCAAGGCTTTCGGCATGAAGCCGGTGTTCGCTGCGCACAAGGGAGTCGATGGTCTGGGCCCGCTCTACACCCCGTTTGACGAGGTGCTGGAGACCGCAGACATCATCACGCTGCACTGCCCGCTGATGGACGCTACGCGCAACATGATTGCCATGCCCGAGTTTCGGAAGATGAAGAAGAAGCCGTTCATCATCAACACCGCGCGCGGCGGTCTGGTGAATGAGGCGGACATGGTCCAAGCACTCGACGAAGGGCTGATCTCAGGCATCGGCTTTGACGTGCTGACCAAGGAACCGCCGGCACCGGACCAGCCGCTGCTCAAGGTCATGGACCGGCCCAACGTGATCATCACGCCGCATGTGGCGTGGGCGAGCCTCGAGGCGCAGACCGAGTGCTGGCGCCAGACCGTTGACCATGTAAATGCCTTCTTCGCAGGGCAACCAAGGAATTTGGTAACGTGACAAACGCCTCGTGGATGTGAAACCATGCAAGGCGTTCACATCTTGCGGGAGAGCACCGGATTGACCAGCAAATTTCATGTCGCCGCCATCGGGCTGATGTCACTTGCCTTGACCGCGCCAGCTTTGGCTGCAGGAACGACGCTGTCTGCCCATCGGGCGGTGTATGACATTTCGCTGAAATCTGCCGAGGAGCGCAGCGGCATCAATGGCGCGCAAGGGCGCATGGTGATCGAATTTGCCGGTTCGGCCTGCGAAGGATGGACCATCAACTTCCGGATGATGAACCAGTTTTTCCTGAACGGTGGACGCTCGCGCATTCTCGACAGCCGGTCCTCCATGTGGGAATCACCCGACAGCGACAAGCTTCGCTACGTGCAGAGCCAGTATGTCGATTCCAAGTTGCAGGAAGAAAAGGAACTGAAGGCCGAACTCAAGGACGGCAAGGGCGCAGGTGCCATCACCAAGCCCAAGGCGGAAGCCTTCACCCTGCCGGGCGACGTGGTATTTCCGGTAAGCCATCAGTTGAAGCTGGTCGAGGCTGCAATGGCCGGCAAATCCCGCGATGAAACCTTGTTGTATGACGGCTCGGACGGTGGAAACCCTGCCATTGCCATCACGTTCATCGGCAACAAGAAGCAAGCCGATGCCAAGGTGGACAGTGACAAGTTGAAGGATACCGCCGGCCTGACCGGCTGGCCGGTGTCGATTTCCTATTACAAGCCGCAAGAGAAGGAACAGGAAACGCCGGATTACCAGGTCAACATGCTGCTGTTCCAGAACGGTGTCTCCGGCGACATGACCCTGAACTATGGTGACTTCATTCTCGATGCCAAGCTGACTGACCTGGAAATGCTCCAGACAGGTGAGTGCAACAAGTAGCGGGCGCTGACCGCACTAGTCCGGCTTGGTTCGCGGGGCAATCTTCGGGGGCGTCGACACGGAAAGTCCGCGCCCTTTTTCAATGGCTTGTGCGCCAAACTTCTCACGTAGCCGGTCCATGGCGAGTTCGGCCCGTGCCTGGCTTGCTGCGCGTTGGTCCAGCCCGCCGGTGGAGCCGCTATCTTCCAGCGACGACAGATGGCTGATGCCGACGCCGATCAACCGGAACTGCGTCTTGCCGTCTGCTTCGCGTTGCAGCAGGGGGCGGGCTGCATCGAACATCCGCGAGGCCAGTGCGGTAGGCTCGGCCAGCGTGGTGTTGCGGGTGCGGGTCTTGAAGCCGGCGGTCTTGAGTTTCAGCGTTACGGTCAGACCAGCCATGGCTTCCTTCTTGGCGCGGCGCGATACCTTTTCCGACAGCTTCCAGAGGATGCGCTCCAGCTCGTCATAGCCGGAGATATCGGTGTTAAAGGTGGTCTCGGCAGAAATCGACTTCGATTCCTGGCGCGATGACACGCTGCGCGCATCCTCGCCCCGTGACAGGTGATAGAGCCTTGCTCCCATGCTGCCATAGCGGCGCATAAGGTCGTTTTTCTCCATGGTCTGCAGCTGTCCTATGAGGCGAATGCCATCACTGTTCAGCTTGTCTTGCGTGGCCTTGCCAACACCCCAGATGAAACTGACCGGCTTGTCGCGAAGGAACTCGACGCATTCATCCGGCCCCAGCACGAAAAACCCGCGAGGCTTGTCCATGTCCGAGGCGAGCTTGGCGAGGTATTTTGTGTGAGACAGGCCGACCGAGGCGGAAATGCCGATCTCGGTTTCGACGCGCCTGATGAGGCGGGCCAGCGCGCGCGCCGGGCTCATGCCGTGCAGGCGCGCCGTACCGGTGAGGTCCAGAAAGGCCTCGTCGATGGAAAGCGGCTCAACCAGCGGCGTTAGCTCTTGCATGAGGGTGCGTACCTGCCGGCCGACATCCGAATACTTGGCCATGTCCGGCTTGATGACGACAGCATCCGGACACGCATCCAGCGCCTTGAACATGGGCATGGCCGATTTGACGCCGCGAATGCGCGCGACATAGCAGGCGGTGGAGACCACGCCCCGGGTGCCGCCCCCAATGATGACCGGTTTGTCGGCCAGCGCCGGATTATCGCGCTTTTCCACCGCGGCGTAGAACGCATCACAATCGATATGGGCGATTGCCAGCTCGTGCAGGCGAGGGTGCGAGACCAACCGGGGCGAGCCGCAAGCGCTGCATCGGGTGGCACCGGGGCGTGCGTCTGCCAGGCAGTCTCGGCACATCGGCTTGCTTTGGTCAGGCTGTGTCACGGGGGCGTTCCTTGAAGGACGCGCAGATTATCCCAGTTCCGCGACGATGCGGTCAACCACCTGCACGGCCTCGCCGGTATAGTTTGCCGGATCCAGCAGGGATGCAATCTGCTCATGCGTCCGCAGCTTGCCGACCTGTGGATGCGCCGCCAAAGCGTCGGCAAATGAGGCACCGGGGGCCAGCTGGGCTATGATGTCCTTTACAACGTGATGCGCTTCGGCGCGGCCCATTTCGGATGCCAGGTCCATCATCACTGCTTCGGCGCTGATCAGCCCGCCAGTGAGGCTGAGGTTTGCCGCGATGCGGTCTTCGTTGACCACCACGTTCTCGACAAGCCGAACGGTCTGGTCCAGTGCTGCATGCGCGAGCACGAAACTTTCGGGGATGACGGCCCATTCCATGGTCCACGCGGCCATGTCGCGCTCGTGCTCATGCATGGTGGCCTCGATTGCAGCAGCCGGCTTTGCCGCCATCAGGCGCGCCAGCGCCACGACGTTTTGCGCCAGCATGGGGTTGCGTTTCTGCGGCATGGTGGATGATCCACCGGCACCGGGTGCGGCACCTTCCGCCAACTCGCCGATCTCGGTGCGCTGCAGGTTGACGATCTCGTTGGCGATCTGACCGCAAAACGCAGAAGCGATGGCGAGTTGCGATACCAGCGAGGCGAATTGCTGGCGCGATGTGTGCCAGCTGTGTTCAAGGTCTCGCAAGTCCAGCTCGGCCGCGAGGGCAGCGCGCACCTGCGCGCCTTGTGCACCGAGGGTTGCGAGCGTCCCGGCCGCCCCGGCGAACTGGACGGCCAGATCGGCTTCGATGCCCGCAAGCGCCGAAACCGTGATGTCGGTTGCCTGCGCCCACAGCGCAAATTTCAGCCCCAGAGTGATTGGAACGGCGTGCTGACCGTGGGTTCGGCCCGCCATGGGAAGATCGCGCCACCGGCTCGCCTGCGCTACGCAAATGGCGCGCAGCCTGGCAAGACTGTCGAGCACAAGCTCAAGCCCCTCGCGCACTTGCACAATTGTGCCTGTGTCCATGATGTCTTGCGTGGTGGCGCCAAAATGAACGAACTGGGCGTGCTCGCCCGCCGCCGTTTCAATTGCTGCGATGACCGGGGTCAGCGGGTGGCTTGCCTTTTCGATGGCGCTGCCCAGAGCATCCAGATCGTGCCTGGCGGGTTCACAGGCGGCTGCAATGGCTGCAGCAGCCGACGACGGAATGACGCCCAACTGCGATTGTACCTTTGCCAACGCGGCCTCAACCTGCAACCACCCCGCAAGTGTAGCCTCATCCGACCACACGGCCGTCATCGCGTCGGTCGAGAACAGGTGACCCAGCAGTCGCGAGTCTGACACGTGAGCAGGTGGTTTCATTGTGCACTCCGGCAGCTTGGCGGTTCGTCCCACAGGCGCGCAGCACCGCGCACGCCCGATGCCGGACCGTGGTGCGCTGCAGCCACCTTGATGTCAACCGCATCAGCAAAGACATGCGGCGCGATTGCTGCCGGTAGCCTGTCGACAAGGCCGGGCAGGGCAACCAGCCCACCGCCAATGACGATGATCTCCGGGTCGAGCAGGTTCACCACATGGGCCAGCCCGCGTGCTGTCCGGTCACGATGGCGATCCAGTGTGGCTTGCGCGTCGCGGTCACCTTCATTTGCCGATTGGGCGATTTGCTCGCAAGACGCCGCTACGCCGGTTTGCTCCAGATGATCGCGGGCCAGAGATGGCCCGGCGACCCATGTCTCAAGGCAACCGGTCCTGCCACACCAGCATTCAGGGCCGGGCAACTCGCTTTGCTGCGCCCAGGGCAACGGGTTGTGTCCCCATTCGCCGCCAATGGCATGTGGGCCGGTATTAAGCCCGCCGTTCAGCACGAAGCCGCCGCCGCACCCGGTGCCAAGGATGACGGCGAAGACGGATTGCGCCGCTGCACCCGCACCGTCTGCGGCTTCGGATAGCGCCAGACAATTGGCATCATTGGCCAGACGAATGGGCCCGCCAAGGGCGGCTTCAAGATCCTGACGAACAGGTTTGCCGTTGATCCAGGTGGAATTGGCATTCTGCACCTGGCCTGTGAGAGGTGAAATCGAGCCGGGGATGCCGACACCGACCGTGCGTTCTGCATCATCTGCCAGCTCGGCTACCATGGCGGCGATGCAGGCAATGGTGGCATCGTAGTCCCCACGCGGTGTCGGCTGACGGGCTTCTGCCACCACGTTGTCCTGTGCATCGAATGCGATGCCGGCGATCTTTGTGCCGCCAAGGTCTATTCCGACCTTCAGTTTCATGAACTGGCAGTCCGGCCGGTAAACACACCCTCTATATGGGCATGGGCGTCCGGCCAGTTATCGGTCCGGTGATGGACATGGTCTTCATGAGGCACGTGACGCCCGAACCGTTCGTCCTGCATGAAGTGGACAATGTTTGTATGCGGCACGTGCTCGGCGGCTGACTTCAGGTATCCGTTATTGTCATCGATGAACACCACAGGTGCCACATGGTCTGCCGCGAGAGCCGCGATCGCAGGCCCCTTGGGGCCGGAGTTGGTGACCACCGGAAACTCGATGCCGTGACGGCGCAGATTCGAGATCCGGGCATCGCGGAACCGGGAAGGCAGGTTGGTCAGCATCACGATATCGCCGTGGGTGCTGAGCTTTTCCAGCGCGGAGGCTGCCCCGTCGATCATTTCCAACCGCGCGGTTTCTTCCTCGAAGAACGACATCAGCGCAGGACCAATCTTGTCTTCTGCCAGGGGCTCGTTTCCGGATTTGTGCCGGATGTTGCCGTTGAGCGCGAAGCTGGCCGGATCAAGCCACAAGCCATTGCGATCCAGCCAGTTCTCCAGACCGCGCAAAAAGTGCAC
>JAWVYF010000157.1:0-7108 GCA_033722845.1 Anderseniella sp.
AGCAAGCGAGAACCACTTGAAGGCTTCATTGACGTTCTTGGTTACGCCGAGGCCGCGCTCGTTGAGCACTGCGAAGTTGAACTGGCTGTCCGGCAGGCCATGCGCAGCGGCGTATGCGAACCATTTGGCAGCGCGCGCCATGTCCGGCTTGCCGTTGGTAGAATCCGCAGACAGGACCGCAAGATTGTGCATGGCCTTTACGTTGCCCTGCTCTGCTGCCTTGGCGTACCAGCTCATGGCCTCGAACCGGTCCTGTTTGACGCCGCTGCCACGTTCATACAGCGTGCCGATGCGATACTGGGCAGCAGCAAGCCCGCCATTGGCCGCGCGGGTGTACCACCGCGCTGCAGCGTCATGATCACGCGCGACTGTGCGGCCTTCGAGATAACGGCTGGCGACAACAAACTGTGCCGTGGCATCACCGCTCATTGCAGCCTCACGCAAGGCTTGCGTGCCAATCTGTTCGGGCAGTTGTTCGGCTTGACTGACCTGTTCTGGAGACTGTGCATCCAGCGGCTGCCCCAGCGGCGATGGCTGTTGTGCCAGCACCGGATCGCTGCCTGACGCGGCAACCGAAGCAGTCGTGATCGGGTCCGCCGGCGAACCCGCATTATCGGTGGCCGCAACCGGAGGCAACTCAACAGGTGTTGTGCTGGCCGGAAGATCGGCCTTGGCTGCTGATGTGTTGCTGGCCACTGGCTGGACAGCTGACGTTGTTGCGGGTGCTTCAAGGCTGCTCTGCTTGACCGGCGGTGAAGAGAACAGCCCTCCCGAATTCATGGAATATGCCGACACGGCCGCCAGCAAGACAAGCGCCGCCAGGACAAGACGCTTGCGGCTCGAGCCTTGCTCTTCCGGCTTCTGGCCCTTCTTGCCCGATGGCTTGCTGCTCTTGCGGGACAGCAGTGAGGTCAGGCGGCTTTGCTGCGTTTCATCCGGCTCCGGTGCCGGGATGTCTCCGAATCCTGCGGTTGCACTCAGCGTTGCACCAACCGGACTTGCCGGAGAGGCTGACGAGGCTGCACGCCGGGCAGCTGCAATGAAATCTGTACGGCCAGCCGCATTGGTGTCGCCGAGATCTGGTGCGCCACCGTGGTTCTGGCTCATGTGGGCACGCACAACAGACAGCCAGTCATCGCCTCCGCCAGCGCTGAACTCGGTACCGTGTTGCTGTGCTGCCGGCTGGGACGCCATGCCCACGGCCACCGAAGAAGGATCGTCGAACGGCGAGAAGTCCACTGAAGGATCAGCTGGTTGGCTTGCCTGATCGCCAGACTCAGGCTGCGGCTGCGGTTGCTGGACCTGCTGACCGGCAGCCGGCTGGGCCCCCAGAGCCGCAGCGGCAGCAGCCGCAGAGGCAGCTATATCGTCCAGTTCGGACGGTGCAGTGCCTGCAGCGTTGCCACCGGCGTCGAGTTCACCGAGCTTGGTGATGATCTGCGCCAGCGTTTCATGAACCGCTTCCAGGGTTTCCTGTGTGCGTTGATCTGCTGCTTCGGCATTGGCGCGAACGGCGGCAAGACCGTCCTGCAAGGCCTTCATTTCACTCGAGTCACCAGCTGGTGCTGCTTCTGCAGAGCCCGCACCTTGCGATGCCGATGCATTGGCGATCAGTTCGCGGGTTTCGGCCTGGCTCTTTTCAAGGCTGGCAAACAGCTGCTGGATCGAGTTCTCGATGGTGGTCAGACTACCAAGCTGGTGCTCGGTTGCGGACAGACGGCTTTCAAGATTGCCGATCTGCTCTGCCAGAGCCGCGTCTGGCTGGGCCTGCTGCCCGGCGGCAGTGGCGAGTTGGCTGTCAAGCGCAGAGATGCGCTGCTCCAGCGGACCGAGGTCAGGCTGGGAGACCTGTTGCAGCTGATGCGTCAATTCTGCGATGCGTTGTTCGATCTGGGCGATCGGCTCTTGGGCAGGGTTCTCTTCGACCCGGCTCGAGAGGTTCTCGAGTGCTGTGCGCAGCGCCTGCACTTCATGTTCGGAGGCAGCCTGCTTGCGGATTTCTTCAAAGCGGTTGTGAAGTTGGCCAATTTCGGCCTGGATTTCCTCGAACCCACGGCTGCCGGTAGCGGCTTCGGAGAGCTTGCTCTCGGCCTGTTCGACCAACGCAGATAGACGCTGCTCGATGGCGCGCGCCTGCTCTTCCGCCGCCTTGCTGGCAGTAGCTTGCGCCTTCTGGCTCATGGCTTCGGCGGAATGGCGTACCGTATCAATGCGCTCGGCGAGCTCGCGGATACGCGCTTCAAAGATCTGCTTGAGCTGTTCGTCATCAGCGCCGCCCGAGACCTTCTCCACCTGCTGCGCCAGTTGCGCCATGCGCTGCTCAAGATCTTTCACAAGGCCTGAAGAAGCAGAACCGGAGCCTGCGCCCTCAACCTTGCCACTGATGTCGGACAGTCGGGACTGCAGCGAGGACATGGTTTCGCGCGTCTGCGTCTCAGACTTTTCTATGTGATCGACGATATTGCGCACCGCACCTTCAAGCGCCGAGAAACCGGGCAGGTCACGCGCGTTGATGTTCGGCTGAACCCCGGCCAGTTCCTCAACACGGCCACCGATGCGTTCCACCTTGTGGTTGAGGTCATCAAAGCTTTCACGGGTGTGCCTTTCACCCGACTCGATGCGATCCAGCAACTTCTCCATTGCAAGGGAACTTGTCGAGGACTCGGCCTGCACAGCCGCCACTGGCTTGGGCACAGCTGAGCTGGTCTGGAGGCTGGCAATGCGTTCGAACAATTCATCGAACTTGTCGGCAATGGCCTCGGAAGCCGGTTCCGGCTGGACAGGAGCAGAAGGTTGCGTACTGCGTCTGCTCGACCGCCGGGAGACCGAAGATGTCGCCTTCTTGCGCGTTGCGCGCGACTTGAGGTCTGCGTCTTCCTGGGCGCTTTCAAGAATCTTCTGGTTCAGCCACTCGCCAAGCGTCATGCCCTCTGCACGGGCGGCGTCCTTGGCAACTTCGCGTGCCTTTCCGTCAATGCCCTTAACGCTCCAAGGAATACCTGGCTTCATGATCTAGTCTCTTCCGTTCCCATCGATGCCCTGGCATGTCACTCGTGTGCCGGGCACAGCCCAACGGGAAACCTTGCGAATCTGTTTCCCTGTCCGTGTGCCAAAAGTTAACTGGTTTGGTTAAGAACGGGTTAAGCAGTCGTGTCCTGCGGGTACAGGTGAGTTGCTTGGGAGGGCCAGCAGGCCGGGTACACAATATTCCTGGCCGCTAACAAGTTGACGTAAAGTCGGTTTGCGTCAATATTTCATTTGACGTTAACGGCACGGTTGCCTATATCAGCGCAGGCTTTGTTGGGCAGGCACCTTGCCTGTTTGACCAACCATGACTTAGCTGCTCCGGGGTGAGAAGCCAATTCCTGCCGTAATCGTATGTTAGGTCAACTTGCAACTCGTACTGCGTGGCGCTGCGGGTTCCTATGAGCCATAAATTGTAGAAACCATCAGTGTCCGGACATTTCGGACGGGAGATACTCATGACCAAGAAGCCGGGGGACATTAACGACCGGGATCGCACGTACTCTATTACAGAGTTGTGCAAGGAGTTTGACGTTACGCCTCGCACGTTGCGGTTTTACGAGCAAAAAGGCTTGCTGAGCCCGGCCCGGCGTGGCTGGACCCGCCTGTTCTCCTACAGGGACAGGGCTCGGCTCAAGCTCATCCTGCGCGGCAAGCGCGTCGGATTTTCGCTGGAAGAGATCAAGGAAATGCTGGATCTCTACAACCTGCGTGACGGCCAGCTGACCCAGCTGCGCGTTGCATCGACCAAGATGCGCGAACGCCTGAGCGCCCTGCAGACCCAGCGTGTAGAACTGGAACACGCCATCGAGGATCTTGAACGTACAGTTGAGATCATTGACGGCATGCTCAAGGAGCGCGCTGAAAGCGGCAATGCGCCCGCTGCCAAAGCCAGCTGAGCATCATAAAGTCTGGTTGATGGCTGATCTGCGCAACATGCAGCATCTGACATTGAATGAAACAAGTTGAAGCCATCGGGTGATGCCCGGTGGCTTTTTCTTTGTGAACGGCATTGACCTACTGATACGTTGAAGCGGTAATCTGTGTGCGGTCAGCTTCAAAGGGGGACACGAGAGCATGAAGTCTGCAACGCCACTGCCCGGCTCTGGCTGGATGCGTGATGATCACAGGATCCTTGCAGATCAGGCGGATCGCTTCTTTGCCGACGAGGTGGCCCCTGGCTACTCGACTTTCGAGGCTCAGGGCTTTGTCGACCGCGATATCTGGGCCAAGGCGGGTGCCGCCGGGCTTCTGGCACCAATGGTTCCGGAGGCGCATGGGGGCGCAGGCGGAGACTTTGGCCACGACGCGGTGATCATCGAATCCATCGGCAAGGCGGGCTGCGACGGATTTGGAGCAGCGCTGCACTCGGCAATCGTTGCACCGTACATCATTCACTATGGCTCCGAAGAGCAGAAGCAACGCTGGTTGCCCAAGCTGGTGAGCGGTGAGTACATCGGCGCCATTGCGATGACCGAACCGGGCGCAGGCTCGGACCTGCAAGGTGTACGCACCACGGCCAAGCGAGATGGTAACCACTATGTCATCAACGGATCCAAGACGTTCATTACCAATGGCCAGCTGGCCAACCTGATCATCGTCGTTACCAAGACCGCCCCGGACAAGGGCGCCAAGGGCACCTCGCTGTTCATCGTCGAGACAGACACTGCAGATGGCTTCAAACGAGGCCGCAATCTTGAAAAGGTCGGGCTCAAGGCCAACGATACATCGGAGCTTTTCTTCGACAATGTAAGAGTACCGGCACACGCCCTGCTGGGACCGGAAGAAGGCCAGGGTTTTGTTCAGCTGATGCAGCAACTGCCACAGGAACGGCTGCTGATCGCAATACAGGCGTTGGCACGGATCGACCGGGCGCTGAACGAAACCATCGCCTATGTCAAACAGCGCAAGGCCTTCGGGCAGGCAATCATCGACTTCCAGAACACGCAGTTCACCCTGGCCGAATGCAAGACTGAGGCAACGGTGGCAAGGGCCTTTGTAGACCAGTGCATTACCCGGCATCTCGATGGCGGGCTGGACGCAACAACCGCCTCAATGGCGAAGTACTGGGTGACCGACCTGCAGTGCAAGATCATCGACCAGTGCCTGCAGTTGTTCGGCGGATATGGCTATATGGACGAATACCCGATCTCGCGCATGTTCCGCGATGCCCGCGTCGAGCGCATTTATGGCGGCACCAACGAGATCATGAAACTGCTGATCGCCAGAAGCCTTTAACCTTACTGGTCGCACTGCCGGACGCATTGCTCCTGACCTTGTTGTTTGTCGCAATGCCGGATGGAAAACCGCTGTACACTTTTCCTGGGATTGCTTCTGACCTTGTTGTTTGTCGCAATGCCGGACGGAAAACCGCTGTACACTTTTCCTGGCATTGCTCCTCAATCGACAATTGCCTGGTAGACCAGGGCACGCAGCTCCTTGCGGTTGGGATAGCTGGACGACGGCAAGAGTTGAGTGAGGAACACCACCGACATTTCCTCCGCCGGATCGCACCAGAAGTAGGTGGATGCCATGCCGCCCCAGGAGAAGTCGCCAACGCTGGCCGACAACATGGACTGAGCCGGACTCAGATTGACGGCAAAGCCCAGACCAAAACCGACACCGGTGAACGACGTTTCACACCATGCACTGGGACCGAGCGTGGCAAGGTCGACACCGCCCGGCAGATGGTTCGAGGTCATCAGCTTCACGGTGCGCGGACCCAGCAGCCGGACATCGCCGAGCGCGCCGCCACGGCGCAACGTCTCGGCAAAGCGGATATAGTCCCGACCGGTGGAGATCAGCCCGCCGCCGCCGGAAAACGTGTCCACATCTCCTTCTGCAAAACTGGTTGGAAACACCGGCAAACCACCTTTGGGGTCGAACGCGTATGCGGGGCCAAGCCGCCCCAGCCTTGCGGCAGGCACCACAAACGAGGTGTCGTTCATTTCCAGTGGGCCCAGAATGTGCTCTTGAAAGAACTGGTCGAGCGGCTGCCCGGACACAACCTCCACCACACGCCCAACGACATCGGTGGCGACGGAATAGTGCCAGCGGCTGCCGGGCTGGAACAGCAGAGGCTGCTGCGCCAGACGATTGGCTGTTGCCTCCAGCCCGCCTGCCTGTTGGCCAAAGTCGAGACGGTTTTGCGCATAGGCTTCGGACAGGATGTCCTGATTGAAGCCATAGGTCAGCCCGGCGGTGTGGGTCAGCAGGTGGTGCACGCTCAGCGGGACTTTCAGCGGCTCTGTCTGATCGGGACGCTCGGCACCCGGCACCAGTACCTGCACGTCGGCGAAGGCCGGGATGAACTCGCAGACCGGGTCATCAAGGTGCAAGAGGCCGCGCTCATACAGCATCATCAAGGCGGTTGAGGTGACCGGCTTGGTCATGGAGTAAATGCGGACCAGCGTTTCCGGCGTATAGGCCGTGCCGGCTTCAACATCGGCCTGGCCATAGTGGCTGGCCCAGGCAATGGCGCCCTTGCGGGCAATCAGCGTGGCGGCGAAGGGAAACCGTCCGCCATCAACATAGCGGCGCATCCAGTCGTCGATGCGGGTGAGACGGGCGGCATCGAGGCCGCAGGCGGCGGGGGATGATGTAGCGAGTGTCATGTGGGCAATTGATGCGGATGGCAAGGTGAACGGTCAAGTGAGGAGTGAATGGATTGGGTTGTGGGAGTTCTCCTCAATGTCACCCTCGGCCTCCGTGCCGAGGGTCCAGCGGCGTTTGGATCCCGGCTCTGCGCAGCATCACTTCGTGCTGCAGCGCGTCCGGGATGACAATTGGGGAGTGTTGGGAAGGCTGTGCCGGGAAACCTCCCCCCTCCGTGGCAGGGCAAACGAGCGAAGCGAGTGCCGGCCCGTGAACGGACGGCCGCACGGACGTGCGGGCGGAAGAGCATAAACCTGCTCTCCCTCGTATCGGGAAAGCGGTGATGGCATGGCGAGGCTCTCGCCCAATCCATCCGGATCAGCGTTGATATGAAAGAGCAGGAAACACGGGCCTCTCAATCTTGCACGTTTGTTTTATGTAATAGGCGCTCAACTGAGCGGCCCGTCCGTCGGTGACTGCACGCTTCCGC
>JAWVYF010000158.1:0-7079 GCA_033722845.1 Anderseniella sp.
AAAATTCTTCAGGCCGAAGCTGAAAAACTCGCACAGGCACAGAGCAAGGCTGATGAAGCCAATGCCCGGCTGTCAGACCTGCTGGCCCGTCACAACGCCATATCCCGGCAGATCAGCGAAACTGAAGCCCGTATCACCCGCGATGAAGCAGACCTTTCACGCACCCGCGACAAACATGCGGCAATCGTTGCCGAAACCGGGGGTGATGACGCGACACAGTCTCTGAGCGGCGATATTGAAAGCGCAGTTGCCACGGCGGCAGCCACCGAGGTTGCTGCTGGCGAGGCGGAGACCGCTCACCGTGACCTGAGAACCCGTCAGGTAGAAGCCCATCAGGCTTACGACGAAGCCCGGCGCACGTCAGAAGCCCTGACCACCGAGGTACGCACCCTCACCAAGCTTCTGCATGTTTCGGATGACGAGCTCTGGCCGCCGCTGATTGACGCCATCAAGGTTGATGCCGGTTTTGAGACCGCGCTTGGCGCGGCACTGGGTGACGACATCGACGCTCCTGCTGATGAAGCAGCACCGGTGCACTGGCGCGCCCTGCCCGACATGGATGACGCACCTGCGCTGCCATCGGGGCTGAAGCGGCTGTCGGACGTGGTGAAGGCGCCGCAGGCTCTTGCCCGGCGGCTCAGCATGGTCGGTATCGTCGACAAGGCGGAAGGGGCGCGGCTGCAGCCGTCCCTCAAGCCGGGTCAGCGGCTGGTGTCTGCCGAAGGTGATCTGTGGCGCTGGGACGGCTACACCGCCGCAGCTGATGCACCGACGGCAGCAGCCAAGCGGCTGGCCGAGCGCAACCGGCTTGGTGCGCTTCAGGCTGAAAGTGCCGAAGCCTCTGCTGCAACCGAGAAAGCACGCGCCGTGCTCGACAAGGTGCGCGAAGAGGTGAAACTGGCCGAAGCAGCTGAGCGCGATAGCCGTCAGGCCTGGCGCGAGGCGACAGCTGCCGTTGATATAGCGCGCAAGGCGCTCAGCGAACACGAGCGCGCCATGGGCGAGCGGATGCGTCAGGCATCGGTTCTGGAAGAAACCGCCAAGCGCATTGAAGCGCAGCTGTCTGAAGCGCGCGAGGCGCTCGGGAAGGTAAAGGGCGAGCAATCGGGCCTGCCGGCAACTGCGGGTGCCGAGGATGAATTGCGCTCCTTGCGGGCAAGCGTGGATCAGCAGCGTGCCGCCTACTCCGAAGCGCGTGCCGCGCATGATGGCCTGGAGCGCGAAGCCAAGGCACGTGCCCAGCGCCTTGCAGCGATCGAAGACGAGAAAAAGCAGTGGACGCAGCGTGCCGAGCGCGCGTCCGGACAGATTGGTGAGCTTGAAGCCCGGGCCGAGCGGCTGCGCGGCGAGCTCGCCGAACTGGCAGATCTGCCGAAGCTGTTCGAGACCCGGCGCACCCGGCTGATGAATGCCATGTCGGAGGCCGAGGCTGAACGCAAGCAGGCTGCCGATGCCCTGGCCGAGGCTGAAAACGCCTTGCGCACCCGGGACAATGAATTGCGCGAGGCCAACGAAGCCCTGTCGCGAACCCGCGAGGAACATGCCCGTGCAGGTGCGCGTTCCGAAGCGGCTGAAGCGCGGGTCGAAGAAGCCCGCCAGCGCATTGCTGAAGCGCTCCAGTGCAACCCGGATGAGGTTGCCACCAAGGCCGGGCTTGATGCCGACAAGATGCCACCTGCGGATGAGGCCGAACGCAAGCTCGCCCAGCTGAAAGAGCAGCGCGAGCGGCTGGGTGCCGTCAACTTGCGCGCTGAGGACGAAGCCTCGGAGATTTCGGCCCAGGTCGAAACCATGATTACCGAGCGCGACGACCTCGTTCAGGCCATCGGCAAACTGAGACATGGCATTTCCAGCCTCAACCGGGAAGGCCGTACGCGGCTGCTCGAGGCCTTCGAGAGGGTCAACGGCAATTTCTCGTCGCTGTTCGAAACGCTGTTCGGTGGCGGCAAGGCGGAGTTGAAGCTGGTCGAGTCCGACGATCCGCTCGAGGCCGGCCTTGAACTCATCGCCAACCCGCCCGGCAAGAAACCGACCGTGCTGTCGCTTTTGTCTGGTGGCGAGCAGGCGCTGACCGCCATGGCGCTGATCTTCGCCGTGTTCATCACCAACCCGTCGCCGATCTGCGTGCTGGACGAGGTGGACGCGCCGCTGGACGATCACAATGTCGAGCGGTTCTGCAACCTGCTGGATGCCATGCTGGAGCGTACCGACACGCGGTTCCTCATCATCACGCACCACGGCCTGACCATGGCGCGGATGAACCGGTTGTTCGGCGTGACCATGATGGAGCGTGGCGTCAGCCAGCTGGTTTCGGTGGACCTCGAGACCGCAGAAGGTCTTAGAGAAGCAAGCTAAATTCTGGTGGAATGCCAGGACTTTGGTGGAATCCGGGCAGAATTTTGCCGCACTGTGCAAAGGCGAATTGCCGCATGTTCTGCATCGGGCAAAATGTCCAATTATACCATAGGCTTAGTTTGCCCACTCGCTGCTTGACAGTAGTCGGCCCTGTCTCTAATTTCCGGCCCGAATTGAGCGGGTTCTCCGGACTGGCATCACGCCTGTTTGCTGCAACGAGACACACCTGCCGGAACGTGCACCGGTCAATGGAGGCATGGTCATGGCACAAGGTGGCAGCGGCGAAAATGGCGGAAAAGCACCGGAAAAGCCCGTAATTGCAGGGCCAGACAAGCGGTTTTCAGAGATTTCGGCGCGCATTGCCGCCGAACGCCGGGAAGCCGAGGCCGCCCAGACGCAGACCGGGCAGCGTACTACCGCGCTCGGCAAGACGTGGGGGTCGGCGTTCAGGCTCGGCACCGAATTTGTGGCTGCGGTCCTCGTGGGCGGCGGCCTCGGATACCTGATCGACAGGTTGCTGGGCACACTGCCCTGGTTCCTGATCATCATGCTGCTGGTAGGGTTTGCGGCAGGTATTCTCAACATGGCGCGAGCCGCGGGACGGGTGCCCAAGGCGGGCGACAGACTGAACGACGAGCCCTGAAACGCAGGGGCTCAACCGCAAGAGGGAAAAGATCGTGGCAAACGATCCACTTAGCCAGTTTCAGATCAAGCCGATTGTCGACATGTTCAGTGTCGGCGGCATGGACTTCAGCTTTACAAACTCGTCGCTCTTCATGGTGGCCGCTGCCGGCACCATTGGCGCAATCCTGTTTGCAGCCTCGCGCTCAGCACAACTGGTTCCCTCCCGAATTCAGTCGATCGGCGAGCTTTGGTACGAGTTCGTGGCCAACATGGTCCGTCAGGTGATGGGCAACGAGGGAATGAAATTCTTCCCGTTCGTCTTCACCGTGTTCTCGTTCGTGCTGATGTGTAACCTGCTCGGCATGTTCCCCTACTTCTTCACCGTGACCAGCCACGTGGTTGTGACTGCGGCCCTTGCCGTGTTCATCATTGCGATGGTGGTCGTGGTCGGCCTTGCAAAGCATGGCCTGCACTTCTTCAAGCTTTTCGTGCCGTCCGGCGTACCGATGGCCATTTTGCCGTTCATTTCACTGATTGAAGTGATCTCGTTCCTGTCGCGCCCGGTTTCGCTGGCGCTGCGTCTGTTCGGTAACATGATGGCGGGCCACATCGTGCTCAAGGTGTTCACCGGCTTCGTGGTCAGCCTCGGTGCGCTGGGCATTGGCGGCATCATTGGTGCCCTGTTCCCGCTGGCCATGGGCGTTGCCCTCACCGGCTTTGAATTCCTGGTGGCGTTCCTGCAGGCTTTCGTGTTCGCCATCCTGACCTGTGTTTACCTGAACGACGCGCTGCACCCCGGCCACTGAGAACCCGGATCAGCAAGTCTTAACTTTCAACCGTCAATCCAATCCGACCAAACTCAAGGAGAATTATCATGGAAGCGGATGCAGCCAAGCTTATCGGTGCAGGCATTGCATGCATTGGCATGGGTGGTGCCGGTATCGGCGTGGGTCACATCTTCGGCAACTACCTGGCCGGCTCCCTGCGCAACCCTTCGGCAGCCAGCGCCCAGTTCACCAACGCGCTGATCGGTGCTGCTCTGGCTGAAGGCCTGGGCATCTTCTCGCTCGTTGTTGCCCTGCTGCTGCTGTTCACCTGATCAGCATTTGATGGTCGGAATTCGCGCATGGATCGGCCAAAGGCCGGCCATGCGCGACTCAGGTTGCGGCAGGCGCCAATAACGTCATGCCGCCAACCCTTGTCCGGCCAGATCTCCATCTTTCCGGCATGTTCACTCAGGCCGGCCACTAACAGTCAGTGATGGACGCCATGGCCAGCGAAACCACATCCCATACCGAAGTCCCGGGCGATGCAAACGGCGGCGGCACGCTTCCGCAGCTTGATACGTCCACCTATCCATCCCAGCTGCTTTGGCTGGTGATCACCTTTGGGGCGCTGTACCTGCTGCTTTCCAAGGTTCTGCTGCCGAAGATCGCCAATGCGATTGAAACACGCCAAAGCCGGATAGCTGCAGACCTGGCACAGGCTGAACAGCTCAATGATGATGCCCGCAAGGCATCGGAAGCCTATGATGCTGCACTCGCCGATGCGCGTGCCAAGGCCAATGCCATCGCCCAGGAAAACCGGACTGAAGTTCTCAAGGAACTGGAAGCCGAGCAAAGCAAGGTCGATGCTCAGCTGGCAGACAAGCTCGCCAAGGCTGAAAAACAGATCGCCGCGACCCGTGAAAAGGCCATGGGCGAAGTCGAGAACATCGCCGGCCAGCTGGTTGATGATGTGGTGCAGGAACTGACCGGCTCAAAACCGTCGGCTGCTGCTGTCAAGTCGGCGATTGCTGCGGCAAACCGCTAAGGAGGGTCGATCAATGGACGCAACATTCTGGGCCCTTATCGCGCTCATCCTGTTCTTCGGCATCATCCTCTATGCCAAGGTGCCAGGGCTGCTGGGTTCCAAGCTGGATGCCCGCGCAGATTCCATCAAGGCAGACCTCGATGACGCCCGCCGTCTGCGCGAAGAAGCACAGGAACTTCTGGCCGAGTATCAGCGCAAGAAAGTGGAAGCTGAGAACGAAGCCAAGCAGATCGTTGAACAGGCCAAGCGCGAAGCTGAACTGTACGGCGAAGAAGCCCGCAAGAAGATGGCTGAACAGATCGAACGCCGCACCAAGATGGCCGAACAGAAGATCGCCCAGGCTGAAGCAGCTGCCGTCAAGGATGTCCGCTCTGCTGCATCCGAGCTGGCTATCGCAGCGGCTGCCCAGATCATTGACAAGGACGTGAAGGGCGCGAAAGCTGCCAGCCTTGTGGATGACACCATCTCATCCTTGCGCAAGCAGCTGAACTGACGCCGTTTGCGCGGCCCATCGGCCACCAATCAACGAACCCCGGACTCCTGCATGATGCTGGTCCGGGGTTTTTGTTTTCGCCGATCAACAAATCGCCACACTGGCGCGTCAGTTGGGCAGCTTGACAAGCTCGGTGCAGTTCACCCATGTACCTTGCCAAAGTACTGAACTCTTTTCGACAACGGACCGTAAGCCCATGTCTGAACAGCTTCCTGACCTGAAGATCTTCCTCGCCGCCCCCCGCGGCTTCTGCGCCGGCGTCGTTCGCGCCATCGACATTGTGGAACGTGCACTGGAATTGCATGGCAAACCGGTCTACGTGCGCCATGAGATCGTGCACAACAAGTATGTCGTGGAAGACCTCAAGCAGAAGGGTGCGATCTTCGTTGAGGAACTGGATGAAGTGCCGGACGGTGACCGCCCGGTGATCTTCTCCGCGCATGGTGTGCCGAAGTCGGTGCCGGAAGCCGCCAAGAACCGCAACCTGTTCTACCTTGATGCTACCTGCCCACTGGTGTCGAAGGTCCACATGGAAGCATCGCGTCACTACCAGGACGGTTACGAAATCGTCCTGATCGGCCATGCCGGCCATCCGGAGGTCATTGGCACGATGGGGCAGCTGCCGGAAGGTGCCATCACGCTTGTGGAAGACGAAACCGACGTGGCCAAGTTCGAGCCGCGCGATCCGGACAAGCTTGCCTACATCACCCAGACCACCCTGTCGGTCGACGACACGCGCGGCATCATCGAGGCACTCGAGAAGAAGTTCCCGAACATCCACGGGCCGCACAAGGAAGATATCTGCTACGCCACGACCAATCGGCAGGAGTCGGTCAAGTCGGTGGCTCCGCATTGCGACATGGTTCTCGTAGTGGGTGCACCGAACTCGTCCAACTCGCAGCGCCTCGTCGAAGTGGCAAAAACCGCCGGCAGCAAGCACTCCATGCTTGTGCAGCGCGCATCGGAAATTGACTGGGACGCCATGGCCGGGGTCAAGACGCTTGGTATCACCGCCGGTGCATCTGCGCCGGAAGTGCTAGTGAACGAAGTTGTCGATGCATTCCGCGAGCGCTTCAACGTCACGGTCGAGACCATCAAGACCAAGGACGAGAACGTCGAGTTCAAACTGCCCCGGCAGTTGCGCCGCGAAGGTGAACCCGGCGCCCCCTCGCGCGCCACGGCTGCCCAGTAAACGGCTCGCCGGACCGGATCGTTGTCAGACGTCACCATCTACACGGATGGCGCCTGCTCGGGCAATCCCGGGCCAGGCGGCTGGGGTGCGATCCTGATTCATGGTGAGCATCGCAAGGAGCTGAACGGCGGCGAGGCTGGCACAACCAACAACCGCATGGAACTGACCGCAGCCATAGAGGCGCTGAACGCGCTCAAGCGGCCCTGCAAGGTCGACCTGTGGACCGACTCGGTTTACGTGCGCGACGGCATTACAAAGTGGATTCATGGCTGGAAGCGCAATGGCTGGAAAACGGCAGCCAAGAAGCCCGTCAAGAATGCCGAACTGTGGCAGGCGCTGGACGAGGCCCTGAAGCGCCACGACATCAGCTGGCACTGGGTCAAGGGACACGCCGGTCATCCGGAAAACGAGCGCGCTGACGAACTCGCGCGCGAAGGCATGGCCCCGTACAAGACCAGGTAGTAAAAAGCCCGCAATGCGCATGAGCAGTTGCGGGCCCTGTGTTGTGTTGCTGCGGCAGCCGGATCACAGCGCCTTGAGGATTTCCTCAGCACTGGAAATTTCGGCCTTGCCGGGCGCGTCTTCCTCGTTGATGACCTTGAC
>JAWVYF010000159.1:0-6938 GCA_033722845.1 Anderseniella sp.
GGACACCTCAAGCACCGGGCATGAGAGATTGTAAAGCTGTTGTGCGACTGCTGCCCCCACCATGACGTTGACGTCCCCTTCGCGCATGATGATCGCCGCCGGTCCTGAGCCGTTTCGAATCGCTTCCGCGACACCACCCGGCGTGCCGCCAGAGCCCCGCGTAGCTGGCATGACCAGCGCCTTGCGGCTCAAATGAAGGCCCTTCTGCGGGTGATTATTATCAAGGATCACTCCTGTTAGCGGGTCGAAACCACCCCAGAAACTCAACGGCTCATCAAGTCGCAATACGTCTGCTTCAGCCTCACCCGCAAACAGGATTCGAGCGGATACCGTGGTCATGACATGCCCTTCCATATCTCCGGATCACGCCAAACCGCACCACGAACTGCTGTTTCAGCACATTCTTGTAGCGAGCCGAAACATACTTCAACGCCAAGCTGACCCGGTGCATACCAGGCCCACTTGGCAGCGTTGGTCATCACGCGCCCCTTGCAGCCACGCACGGCGGGCGAGAAATAGCTGCAGGTATCGACCATGATGTCAGCGCCAGCCCTTTCCAGCTCGGCAAGCCAGCCCTTCTCCACAATCAGATCGCGCACATGCCGGCTGGTGGAAATGCTGAGTTTTACGCCATTTCTTACCTTTCTGCCTGCCAGCAAAGGGACAAGCGCGGCGAACTCGGTGAACGAGAAATGTGGAGTGCCCAGTGCCACCATGCTGACCGGTCCATCCGTGGCGCTGGTCAGCTGCTGCCGGGCTAACGACAGATCATCCAGAGTTATTGTTTCGACTCGAAGTTGATTGCAATCGACAGTGATTGAAGCCAGATCCAGGGCTTCCGGTGTCCGGCCAATTCCATGCCAGTGTTCCACACCTCCGGCCGCCGCTGCGGCGGCAGAGATCGCCTTGAGCGCATCCTCGTCCGTATCCGGCGCGATATCATCGATCGCCGGAACGGCATGGCCTGCGCGTTCGCCCATCACCGTGCCAAGCAGGTGAAAATAGATATCTTGCCGTTTGAGGTCGGCAGGGATTGCGGACGTATCAATGAGCAAAGTGGCCTTGCGGCCATCGTCGGTGTGCAGACCGGCAAATGGGGCGTAGCCGGTCACTGCGCAGGCAACGTCGAGATAGTCACCATACTTGTTGGTTCGTGCGCCTATCACCGCGTTGTAAAAGCTGACTGCGTTGGACTCGCCAACCACGATATGGTCGCCGAGCCTGGGCCGGCCGGGCAGCTGGTAGGGGGCGCAGGTCCAGACCGGTTTGCAGCCAAGCTCCTTGTACAAGAGCATCAGCTCTTTCGCGCCGCGTGCCATCTCGGTGTCTGCATCGCGGACTGTCTCATCTGCCAGGCTGACGAGCCCGTTATTGGTCCATGCCGGCACAGCAAAGCTTGCGCCGCCGTCCAGCATGAAGCGGGCGAAGTCCACATGGGCTTGGCCCGCATAAAAGCAGGCATCGATATGGGCGAAGGTGACGGGCACAAGCTTCGTTGCGCCCATGACGCGGGCCGCGCGCACCACCAGCTCCATGGCGAACTTCACGGCTGGCCCGCGCCCGCCGTCCAGCATTGCACGGCAGGCTTCGTTAAGGCTCAGGCCCGGCGGTGTCATTTGACGATTGACGGGCGGACTTCGATCAGCACCGGACCGTCTGCCTTGAGCCCCCGGGCAATGGCGTCGGTCAGTTGGTCAAGCGACTCGGGTTGCATGGCCTCGCAGCCATAGGATCGCGCCAGGGCGGCAAAGTCCGGGTTCTTCAGGGTGACGGCATTGGGCTGTATGCCCTTGTTGACCATGTCGTCGCGGATCTGTCCGAGTGCATCATTGTTCCACAGCAGGATGACGAGAGGCTTGCCCAGCTCCGCCGCGGTACCAAGTTCGTTGCATGTGTACTGGAAGCCATAGTCGCCGGCCATGGCGACGACTGGCCGGTCCAGCACGCCGGCGCGGGCGCCAATGGCGGCTGGCAAGGCATAGCCCAGCGTGCCGAAGCCGACAGGGTGCAGGTAGCAGCTGGATTGGTCGAACGGCATGACCTCGTTGGCCGCGTAGGCAATCTGGGTCATGTCGGAGGCCACGACGGCATTTGCGGGAAGGGCGGCCCGGATTGTCGCAAGCACCGTCGAGATTGTGTTGCGCTTGTCGTCCGCTGCATCCGCACAGGCTCGGCGCAGGGCAGCGACCTCCTGTGCCCTTGCCGCAAAGTCCGCCGTGCCGTGGAACCGCGAAGCGGTGGCTGTTAACGCGCAGTCTGCGTCGGCCAGAACCGGAAGCGCCGCGGGATAGGGGCGTGACAAGGATGCCGTATCGATATCGATGCGGATCAGCCCCTTGCCGAGTTTGAGGTCGTAGTCCCACAGATCGGTTTCGGCCAGTTCTGTGCCGACGGCCAGCACCACATCGGCGTTCTCGATGACCTGTTGCGCCCTGGTGTCAGCCAGCAGTGAACCAGCCAGCAAGGGGTGGCTGTCCGTGACCGCGCCCTTGGCGGCAACAGTGGTGAAGATCATCGCGCCGGTATGCTCTGCAATGAATGCGGCTGGTTCGCCGGCATAGCGGGCGCCACCGCCTAGAATGATTACCGGGTTTGACGCGGTTCTCATGCGGCAGGCGATCTCGTCGATGGTGTCGGAGTGGGTGCGCGGGCGGCCCGGCAAGCTCCGGACCGTCCAGTCATCGCCGGCCGGGGATTTGAGCACGTCGAGTGGTATCTCCAGGTAGACCGGCCGGGGTCTTGCCGAGGCAAAAAGGGCAAAGGCTTCGGCAATGCGATCCTGGACGTCGCGGGCTGTGTAGCACACGGAAGCAGCTTGCGAAACGGTTGCGGCGGCCCCTACTTGCGAGCGCATTTCATGCAGCCGCCCGCGGCCCTGGCCCGCGTCTCTCACGTCTAGGGTGGAGGAAATGACCAGCATGGGCACGGAGTCAGAATAGGCCTGGCCCATGGGGGTGAGGATGTTGGTCAGGCCCGGCCCGGTGATGGTGAAGCAAACGCCCGGTTTGCCGGTGGCGCGGGCATAGCCGTCGGCCATGAAGCCGGCGCCTTGTTCATGGCGGGGCAATATGTGGGTGATGTTCGAGCGCGGCAGCGCCCGGTACATCTCCACATTATGAACTCCCGGAATGCCGAATACGGTGTCTACACCATACGCCTCGAGCAGGCCCACCAGGGCCTCCCCGACACTCACGCCGCCATCGCTCATCTTGTCTCCTGTGCCTCTCCGCTGCCGGCAAACCTTGCAGGGGAAATGGCCGCCAGTTCAAGTCCCGCATAAGTACTTTCCCGTATGGTGTGATCGGAGTTGACCAAGCTGGAAGCCAGCCGCGCCAGGGCGGGGGCCGACTGGATGCCGTACCCGCCCTGTCCGGCCAGCCAGATGAAGTGGTCCTGCACCTCGTCGAAGCCGGCAACCGGATTGCCGTCGGCGGCGAAGGACCGCAAGCCGCCCCAGCTCTGGCCAGCGTGGGCGACCTCGAAATCGATGACGTTCTGGAACTTCTCCACGGCCTCGGCCAGCGCCATGTCGTCGGCCCAGGCGTCGTGCGGTTCGACCGGGGTGGCGTCCGCCGGGGACAGCATCAGCCTGCCGCCCATAGGCTTGAAATAGAATGTTTCGCCGGCGCCGAAGCACAGAGGCCAATGCTCCAGCCCACAGTCCGCCGGCAGGTCGAGCAGCATCGCCGAGCGGCGTTTCGGGGTGATTTCGATGGCTTGCGCCTTTGCAAGCCTGGCGACGTGGGATGCCCAGGCGCCGGCGGCATTTACCACCATCCCGGCGCTGTAACTTTCACCGCCAGCCGTCTCCACCTGCCACGCGCCATAATGGCGGGTGAATCCGGAGACGGTGGTATTGAAGGCAATATTGCCGCCAAGAGAGCGGAACAGTTTCACATATCCCTGCAGCATCAGGTCAACGTCGATGTCGCGCGCAGCCTCGTCGATCAGGGCGGCCGAAAGCGCTTCCT
Source organism: Anderseniella sp. (assembly GCA_033722845.1). Classification (GTDB taxonomy): domain Bacteria; phylum Pseudomonadota; class Alphaproteobacteria; order Rhizobiales; family Aestuariivirgaceae; genus Anderseniella. The sequence continues at coordinate 3,972 of JAWVYF010000159.1, forward strand.
GTTTCAACAGCGGTACGCGACGTTTCAGTTCGTCGAGCGGCAGGTGTGTCAGGCCAAGTGCTTCACCCTCGGCAATATGCGCTTCTTCGCCGGGGGCAATCATCATCACCTCCCCGCGGGGGCTCAGCAGCGGCTCTGGCCAGAACTCCGGGTTGGCGGCAGTGAAGAAGGCTTCGCTTGCCTGGGCCAGGGCGCGGAATGCAGGGGGACCGTAGGACGGAACGAAAGTGGCAGCCGAACGGCCGGTCGCGTGATAGCCAGCGGCTGCTTCCATCTCCAGCACGCACACCTTGTGGTCACGGGCAAGTTCTGCTGCCGCTGACATGCCGGCAATGCCGCCACCGATGACGATGATGTCGAAGACTGTACCCATTAAAAATATGTCGCTGGAAGGATTGCACTCGAGAGGATTAGAGCGTCATTCTTGGACCATCATTCAACTGCCGTCGAGGGGCTGGCCCGAAAAATGACTAATGCCGTATTGCACTTTCCACGTGAAGAATATGATGCGCGCATTGCGAAAACCCGCGCAGCCATGGCCGAGCGCGGGCTTGACCTGATCATCGTGTCGGATCCGTCCAACATGGGCTGGCTCACAGGCTATGACGGCTGGTCGTTCTATGTGCACCAGGCTGTCCTTGTCGGGCTTGAGGGCGAGCCCGTCTGGTGGGGGCGCGGCATGGACGCCAACGGCGCCTACCGCACGGCGTTCATGACCCATGACAACATCATCGGGTATCCCGATCACTATGTGCAGTCGACCGAGCGCCACCCGATGGATCACCTGTCCGGCATCATCAAGGAGCGTGGCTGGGACAAGGCGCGCATCGGTGTGGAGATGGACAATTACTGGTTCACAGCCGCCGCCTGGGAAAGCCTCAAGAGCCATCTGCCGGATGCCTCGTTCAGTGACGCCGCCGGCCTGGTCAACTGGCAACGCGCCATCAAGTCGCCCAACGAGATCGAGTTCATGCGCCGGGCGGCGAGGATCGTCGAACGGATGCACGCGACGATCGTCGAATTGGCCGAGGTGGGCCTGCCCAAGAACCGGCTGGTGGCGGAGTTGTACAAGGTGTCGGTTGAAGGCGCGGACGGCCACTGGGGCGACTATCCGGCCATCGTGCCCATGCTGCCGTCGGGCATGGATGCCACCGCGCCACACCTGACCTGGGACGACAGGCCGTTCAGGAAGGGTGAAAGCACGTTCTTCGAGATCGCCGGCTGCTACCGCCGCTACAACTGCCCGCAGTCGCGCACGCTGTTTCTGGGTCAGGTGCCGCAGAAGTATCTCGATGCCGAAAAGGCGGTGCTCGAGGCGGTGGACGCGGGGCTTGAAAAGGCCAGACCCGGCAACACCTGCGAGGATATCGCCATCGCATTTTATGATACGCTCGAGAAGCACGGTTTTTCGAAGGACAGCCGCACCGGCTATTCCATCGGGTTGAGCTATCCGCCGGACTGGGGCGAGCGCACCATGTCGTTCCGCCGTGGCGACAAGACCGTGCTTCAGCCGGGCATGATCTTCCACTTCATGCCGGCGCTCTGGCTTGACGATGGCGGACTTGAGATCACCGAGCCGATCCTGATCACGGAAACAGGCGTGGAGACATTGTGCAACACGCCACGCAAACTCAACGTCAAGGGATAGGCAAGTGGCGCAACGCACCCGCAAGACGCTCAAAATCCTGCACAGCCTGAGCGCGTGCGGCATGATCGGTGCGCTGGCGGGTTATGGCATACTGCTGGTGTACGGCCCGCAGGACACACCCGCCCAATATGCCGACCTGCGCGCCTCGATCAGTGCGATCTGCGATTACCTGTTGGTGCCTTCACTGGCGGTGGCCCTGGTGTCAGGGCTTGTTGCCATGGCGGTGCATGCCCCGTTTCTCGACCAGCGCTGGGCCTGGGCCAAGGCACTGCTGGGCATCTCGATGTTCGAGGGCACGCTCGGCTTCGTCGGCCACAAGGCAACCACTGCGGCAGAGTTCTCTGCCAAAGTGGCAGAAGGATCAGCGACCCAAGCAGAACTTGATGCCGCCATCGCAAGCGAGTGGCAGGCGCTTGCCGTGGTGCTGGCGCTGACGGTTGCCAACGTCATTCTTGGCGTGTGGCGGCCTGCCATGCGCGGGCGGGCGAAGGCAAGACCACAGGAGAAATCGGCATGAGCGGGTTTGCAAAGGTTGAAGCCCTTGCCGCACAGCGCAAGGGTGGCAAGGCCGCTTTGGACACGCTGCTCGCTCAGGTGCATCCCGATCAGCAGTCGCTTGAACACATGAGTGATGACAGGCTGCTTGCGCTGTTCTCAAAGCACGTTTTCTCTACCGGTCTCAACTGGACAGTGATCGAAAAGAAGTGGCCGGGATTCGAGGACGTTTTCCACGGCTTTGAACCGCGCAAGCTCGCCATGCTGCCGGACGAGACTTACGAGGCGATGCTGTCTGACGCGCGGATCGTGCGGCATGGTTCGAAAATCATGGCGACGCGCGACAACGCCATCTGGTTTGTGAAGCTGGCAAGGGAACATGGCTCGGCGGTGAAGTTCTTCGCCGACTGGCCGGCTTCCGACCAGATCGGACTGATAGACGTGATGAAGCGCGACGGCGCACGGTTGGGTGGTAATGTCGGCACATACTCTTTGCGCCATGCCGGCAAGGACGGCTTCATCCTGACCAAGGATGTCTGCGCAGCACTTGTCCGCGAAGGCGTTGTGGACAAGGCCCCGACCTCGAAGAAGGCGCTGGCCGACGTGCAGGACGCCTTCAATCGGTGGCACGCAGAAACGGGACGGCCCTACGCGCAACTGTCCCGTATCCTCGCGATGAGCGTGGGTTAGTCGTCACTCAACGTGCCGGTGCGGCGCTGGGTCAGCACCATCAGGGCGTCGGCCAGGTGCGTATCGGCAATGTTGTAGTCGCCGGCCTCGACCCTGATCTTGTGCGCCTCGTGCAGCACGTCGGCGTGGGTGAA
>JAWVYF010000160.1:0-6882 GCA_033722845.1 Anderseniella sp.
AACGACGTGATTGAGGACAAGCTCGGCCACGAGGTGAACCGCATGGGCTACATCGAGTTCCAGATTGAACTGATCCGCAAGCTCTCCGGTGGCAAGTCGGAAGCCGACTATCCGATGAACGAGGTCTGGATCACCCGGCGCGCCGACGGCACTGTGGACCGCGTGGCGTACGACTAGAGACCATGGCCATCATGGGATGGCAGTGGCAACCTGTGCCCCGGACACCGTTCCGGGGCCCAACCTGGATCCCGGCACAAGGCCGGGATACACAAAACCATCACTCCGAAAGGCCCATTCAGTGAGCTCCTCTGAAACGCGCCGTCCTCCCCTCCAGATCTACCAGTCGCTGTGGGCCATGCAGCCCCACTCGCCTGATGGCATAAAGCTGCCTCTCGACGAGGTTTGCGACATGGTCGCCGCAGAAGGTTTTTCCGGCATGGCCATCGACCTTGGTGCAGCCGACGTGCAAACCGCCTACGATGTGCGCCCTCACCTTGAGCGCAACAACCTGACACCGCTCATCGTCGCCTTCCCGAAATCAGTTCCCTCCTTGCATGACACGCTAATCATGGCCAAGGACTTTGGCGCGCCATTCGTCGACGTCATCGGGCAGGTGTTCCCGCTGTCAGTGGACGGCGGTATCCCCGTCATTCGCAAATGGATCGAGATGTCGGAAGAAGTCGGCATGCCGGTTCAGTTCGAGACCCACCGCAACTGCATTACCAACGACCTGTTTTATACCCTGCAGCTGCTCGACGCCGTGCCCGAGATGCGGCTGTGTTGCGACCTTTCACATTATGTCGTCGACCGCGAGTTCTGGTACCCCATCTCGGCAGACAACCAGGCACTGATCCAGCGCTGTATCGAACGCTCGGACAGCTTCCAGGGCCGCGTTGCCTCTCGCCAGCAGATCCAGCTGCAGATCAACTTTCCGCGGCATCAGAAGTGGGTGAAAGTGTTCGAAGACTGGTGGCGGCGCGGCTTCGATTCATGGCTCAAGCGCAACCCGCAAGGCTCGCCCATCTTCCTGTGCGAGCTGGGGCCGCCCGAGTACGCCATGACCGGTGCAGACGGCAAGGAACTGTCGAACCGCTGGGAAGAAGCATTGCAGCTGCGCGATACGGCGCGGCGCATCTGGTCTGAGGCCTGCGCAGCGGAAGCCAACTGCTGACCAGCAGATCCTCAATTGCACACACTTGGTTTCCGGTGCTAGCGTTCCGGCAGGGGCCAAGGCAGGGGGCACACGCACACCCGGAGGAAACGTGCATGCCCGACTCAAAACCGACAAAGGCCGTCAAGGCCTGGCTGAAGAAGCTAGAAAAGGCGCTGGCCGAAAAGGCCACGGACAGGGCCGTGAAACTGTTCGGCAAGGACAGTTACTGGCGCGACCTCGTCTCGCTCACCTGGAATATCAAGACGTCCGAGGGCCGCGACCAGATTGCGGACATGCTGACGGCCACTCTGAAATCCGCCAAACCGCACAACTTCCAGCTTGAAGGCGAGGCCAGTGAAGCGGATGGGGTCACCGAAGGCTGGTTTACCTTTGAAACCGCCACCGGCCGCGGCAAGGGCCTGGTTCGTCTGATTGACGGCAAGGCCTGGACCATGCTGACGACCTTGCAGGAACTCAAGGGCCATGAAGAACCCAGCGGCGAACACCGTCCGATGGGCGTGCAACACGGTGCTTTCAAGGACCGAGAGACCTGGGCCGAGGCACGTGAGCGCGAGGAGAAGGAACTCGGCTACACAAAACAACCCTACTGCCTCATCATCGGCGGCGGCCAGGGCGGCATCGCGCTGGGCGCGCGGTTAAAGCGGCTGGGCGTGCCCACCATCATCATCGAGAAGAACGATCGGCCCGGCGACAGCTGGCGCAAGCGCTACAAGTCTCTCTGCCTGCACGACCCGGTCTGGTACGATCACCTGCCCTACCTGCCGTTCCCCGATCACTGGCCGGTGTTCTCGCCGAAAGACAAGATCGGCGACTGGCTGGAGATGTACACAAAGGTGATGGAGCTCAACTACTGGACGAAGTCCGAAGCCACTTCCGCCACCTGGGACGAGACGGCAAAGGAATGGACCGTGAAGGTCAAACGCGATGGCAAGGAGGTTGTCCTGAAGCCAAAGCAACTCGTCCTCGCCACCGGCATGTCCGGCATTCCAAACATACCTCAGTTCCCCGGTCAGGACATCTTCAAGGGCGAACAGCAACACTCCAGCCAGCATCCAGGCCCCGACGCCTACAAGGGCAAGAAGGTCGTGGTCATTGGCTCCAACAACTCTGCCCACGACATCTGCGCCGCATTGTGGGAAGCCGGCGCAGACGTCACCATGGTGCAGCGCTCCTCCACCCATATCGTCAAGTCCGATACGTTGATGGACGTCGCCCTTGGCGGCCTCTACTCCGAAGCAGCGGTGAAGAACGGCATTGACCACAACAAGGCTGATCTGATCTTCGCCTCGCTGCCCTATGCTGTGCTGCCCGCGGTGATGAAACCGCAGGCCGACGAGACAAAGAAGCGGGACAAGAAATTTTATGACCGGCTCAAGAAGGCCGGCTTCGATCTCGACTTCGGCGCTGACGAAACCGGGCTGTTCCTGAAATACCTGCGTCGTGGTTCAGGCTATTACATTGATGTCGGCGCATCCGAGCTGGTCGCCGACGGCAAGATCAAGCTGGCTCGCGGTCAGGTCGATCATCTGACTGAACGCGCCGTCGTGCTGCAAGATGGCACCGAGCTGCCTGCGGATCTCGTGGTGTACGCCACCGGCTACGGCTCGATGAATGGCTGGGCGGCGAGGCTGATCTCGCAGGACGTGGCAGACAAGGTCGGCAAGTGCTGGGGCCTCGGCTCCGATACGCCTAAAGACCCGGGCCCATGGGAAGGTGAACTCAGAAACATGTGGAAGCCGACCCAGCAGGAAGCGTTATGGTTCCATGGCGGCAACCTGCACCAGTCAAGGCACTATTCACAGTTCCTGTCACTGCAGCTCAAGGCGCGCAAGGAAGGCCTGAAGACACCCGTCTACGGCCTGCAGGAAGTCCATCATCTGAGTTAGTCTGAAAACCCCACTGACATGGCGCGGCAACAGGATATGCAGATGACCGATCACCACATTCCGGTTATTGACATCTCGAGCCTGTTTGCCGGGCCGTCGAAAGGCCGCAACGAGGCGGACCGCCGGATCATGGCGGCGGCCACCTCAAGCGGTTTCATGACGGTCACCGGATTGCCCGGCGATGTGCTGGCACCTGCGGTTCGCCGAAAACTGTTGTCGATCTTCGATCTGCCCGATGACAAGAAGCGGCAGCTGTACCGGCAGAATTTTGACCCCTCGAAGACCAACGTATATCGCGGCTGGTTTCCGCTGACCCCCGGCCACCCGACATGGAAAGAGGGTATCGACATGGGCCCGGACCTGGCCTACGGGCCAGACCGCGTCGAGGCTGGTGACCCACTGACTGAACCAACCCCTCTTCCCGCAGCCTCCGATCTGCCCGGGTGGCAAGAAGCTGCTGCCACCTACTATCGTGACATGGAAAGGACTGGCCAGGTACTGATGCAGTCGATCGCGCGCGGTCTCAGTTTGCCAGAAACAGTTTTTGATGCAGCCTTCGAACGGGGCATCTCCACCCTGCGGCTGTTGCACTACCCGTTACGCACACCAGAAAGCCTTGCCGGGGCTGGCGATGAAGCGCACGTCCTCCACAATGGCGAAGACTGGTACATGCTGGCACGCGCCCATGCCGATTCCGGTTTCGTCACCCTGCTCGCCCAGGATGGCGTAGAGGGTCTGCAAGCACAACACCGTAACGGCAGCTGGCTGGACGTGCCTCCCCGGGAAGGAACCCTTGCGGTGAATTTCGGCAAACTGTTGTCTCGCTGGACAGGTGGACGCATCCAGGCAACCGTGCACCGCGTCATCGGGCGCAACCGTCAACGCCACTCAATACCGTTCTTCTACGAACCCTCGGTGGATGCGATAATTGCACCGCTCCCCCTGCCAGAGACCCCCGGCTTCGAACCCGTCAGTTATGGCGACCACCTGTGGGAGGCGACCACGAAATTTGTCGAACAGGCTGGCATAGCCCATTTGCGCACACCACGCGGCGTCAGGCTGCCTTGTTGAACCGCTGCCGGATCTCACTGTAGGCCGCGCTGATCTGGCTGAACATCTCGGTCGCGTATCGCGTGATTTCCGGCGGCAGGCCGCCATTTGCATACATGTCGGGATGGTACATTTTCACCAGCCGGTGATAGGCATCACGAGCAGTGTCAAAATCGCAGTTCTCGTCCACGCCGAGCAGTTCATAGCAGGTGGCAGAGCCCGACCTGCGTGTCTGCAACTGCGGCTTCTTGAGCGCTTCGACCGGCTCCACCGCCGCCAATTGCGACTTCGAAATGAAGGCCCGGCGGCCATCCGGCCCAATGAATTCGATGAACTGGGAGTCCTTGTTCAAGGTCTGCTCCAGTTGTCCGGTGATGCCGGCAACGATAAATCCGCGCATCACGGTGCCGTCAACCAGACGGGCTGCGACTTCCAGGGTTAACGGCTCTGAGCTGCCCTTCACGTGGATTTCCTCCTGTTCGTGCACCCCGGTTTCCAATGACTTGACCTTACGGCCAACTTTTTTATCAGCCGTTAACGGAATATCTCCGTTCGCAACTGGCGGGCGTACTGGACGAACTCGCCATACATCGCTTGACGGCAGCAAACCGCGAGCAACAAACTGGGGGCAACAATCACAACCAATGCAGTGAGGCCTACATGACCGAATTCTGGCGCAAGTCCGCCACTGACCTGGCCCAGCTGGTGCGCATCGGCGCAGCATCAGCAACGGAAATAACCGAAGATGCCCTTGCCAGGCTCGACGCCGCCAACCCCGCCATCAATGCCGTGGTGCAGTTCATGCCCGATGAGGCCATGGCAGCGGCAAAAGCAATTGACGAGGCAGTGGCTCGCGGCGACCGTCTGCCGCCGCTGTCCGGCGTGCCGGTGACGGTCAAGGTCAATGTCGACCAGAAAGGCTTTGCCACCACCAATGGGCTGCGCATCCAGAAGGACCTGGTGGCAGAGCAAGACAGCCCCGTAGTTGCCAACTTGCGCAAGGCCGGCGCCATTATCATCGGGCGCACCAACACGCCAGCCTTCTCGCTGCACTGGTTCTGCCGCAACTCGCTGCATGGTCACACCAAAAACCCGCTCAATCCGGCCATCACACCCGGAGGGTCTTCCGGGGGCGCAGCAGCTGCGACCGCAGCCGGCATCGGCGCAATCGGACACGGCACTGACATTGCAGGATCGATCCGTTATCCGGCCTATGCCTGTGGCCTGCACGGCCTCAGGCCAACGCTGGGTCGTGTGCCAGCCATCAACTTCTCTGGTCCGGACCGTCATGTCGGCGCGCAGCTGATGGCTGTCTCCGGGCCACTTGCACGCACGATTGCTGATGTAAGGGCCGGGTACGAGGCAATGTCCGCCAAAGACATTCGCGACCCATGGTGGGTGCCAGTACCGCATGACCTTCCCGACCAGCCGAAGCGCGCTGCTCTTTGTACCTCTCCCGATGGCCTGAAGGTGGATGCGCCGGTGGCAGATGCCCTTCGTGCCGCTGCCACCAAGCTGGCTGATGCCGGCTGGGAGGTCGAGGAAGTTGCCTGCCCGCCCCTGAAAGAACCTGCGCGGCTACAGGCAGCGCTGTGGCTGTCGGAATTCCGCCGCACCGGTGCCGAAGCGGTCGAACGTGAAGACGATCCGGATGCCAAGTTCATCTATGCCCAGATGACCCGGCGTTGTGCCGAGATCGACCTCAATGACATGCTGGACACGCTGCAACAACGCGCAACGTTTGTGCGCGAATGGCAAGTGTTTCTTGAGCAATATCCGGTCTGCCTCATGCCGGTCTGCGGCGAACTGCCGTTCAAGGACCTGCTCGACCTGGAATCGCCTGACATGTTTGACCGGGTCATCGAGGCCCTGTTGCCCCAGACGGGCCTGCCGCTCATGGGCCTGCCGGGACTCACCGTGTCAACCGGCCTGACCGACGGCAACATACCCGTCGGTGTCCAGATTGTCGGTGGGCGCTACCGTGAAGACACCATGCTGGCAGCAGGTGAAATCATTGAAGCCGGCACTACACCCTTCCTGCCGGTGGATCCGGCAAGTGCGTGAATGACGCAAGCTGACCATTTCTTCACCAGGGGCTGGTGCCGGTTCGATCACGATCCGGCGCTGGCAGCATGGATCGAGACCAGCTTGCCCGCCGCGCGCGCCACCGTGGCCGATCCGGCCAACGCACAGTGGATGCGCTACCAGCAAACCTGGTTTGCAGGCGTCAACGTGCTGCCCAACGATGAGGCCGGAGCCGTACCCGGCGGACCACGGCTGTCAGGTGCGGCAGTGGACTTCATTCACCGCAACCTTGGCACCGAGATAATCACATGGGACCGCGCGCAGGTTTCGGTCTGCTATCCGGGCTATCCAAAACCGATGGCCGGCGAAACGGACGGCCAGCACCGCTTCCGGCGCGACCGCGATGCCGCGCACGTAGATGGGCTGCTCGGCCTCGGTCAGCCAAAGCGCCGCTTTCTGAAGGAACCGCATAAGTTCATTCTTGGCGTGCCGATGGTAGAGGCAAGCCCTGGCGCATCGCCCTTCGTGATCTGGGAAGGCTCGCACGAGATCATGCAAGACGCGTTCACGCGCGCCTTTGCCGGCCACCTGCCGGCAAGCTGGCCGGACGTCGACATCACCGATGCCTACATCGATGCCCGCAGACGATGCTTCGGGACGTGCAGGAGAGTAGAAATCCACGCCCGCCCCGGCCAGGCCTATATCGCCCACCGGCTGTCACTGCACGGGGTTGCCCCCTGGGCCGAT
>JAWVYF010000161.1:0-6774 GCA_033722845.1 Anderseniella sp.
GCGTGGTCCAGAACAACAGCCACGCGCCAGCCGTGTGGCAAGGCGCTTGCTTGTACCGTGACGGGAAATGTCGGTTTGTTCTCTAGGGGGATGCAAGATGTCTCAAACCGAGACAGTAATGCTGGTGGCGCTGGGTTTTGTCGCAGCGTTGATGGTGTGTCTGCTCGTGGTACGCGGACTGTGGTCGTACGCCGTCGGGCTGGGCCGCCGCCGTGTCGAACGCCGGGCACCGTCGCACATCGCCGAACTCAAGGCAGACCGTGATCGGCTCAAAGCCGAGTTTGCGATGCAGGGACGCAGGCTGCAGCTAAGGCTCGATGACCTGAAGACGCGCATGGCTGAACAGATGGCCGAGGCATCGCGCAACCGCAACCGGATTGAGCAGCTGGCAAGCGAGCTTGGAAAACGGGACGAGGAAATCGGCAAACGCGATGCCGAGATTGAAGCACTTCGAGCTCAGGCCGAAAGCCTCGAACGCGAACTGGCCCAGCGCACCGAAATGACCCAGGCCGCGCGTGACGACCTGCGTGCGCGCGAAGAGGAAGTCGCCGACCTGCGTGCCCAGCTTCTGGCGGTGCAAGCCAGCATGGGCGAGCAATTGAAGGTGGCTGATGGCTCACGTACTTCAGCAACCGGGGCAGCAACGGCTTTTGCCACCGGCCCGGACCCAACGGATACCACCAAACTGAACGAAGCCGAGTTGCGGCTTCGCAAGCGGATTGACGAACTCAATGCCCTGACCCGGCAGATCGACGACCAACGCCGCGATCTTTCTTTCCAGCACAAGGAACTGAGCACGCTGCGTGAACAGATTGACCGCTCCCGCCAGATTGACGAAGCCTCCGGCAATAGTGACGCTGAAGCGCAATCGCCCGAGCGGACTGATGATCCGGCCGTTTCGCTGAGCGACATGGAAAACGTTGGCAACCAGCTTGAACAGCAGATCATCGAAGCGGAAAAGGAAACCGAGAACCTCACCCGTGAACTGGCCGAGCTTGATGAGATCTGGAGCAAAAGCATAGCCCAGTTCGAGGATAATCCGGCCGTCAAGTCTGCTACCGCCAAGGCTGAGAAGAAGCCAGCGGCGCGCAAGGGCGTTGCCGGCAAGTCCAAGCCGAAGTCGAAATCCACACGAGCGGCAAAGGCCGGCACCGCCAAGGCTGACAAGAAGCCAGCTGCGCGCAAACCCGCTGCCGGCAAAAGCCGAACCAAGACAGCTGCGAAAAAGACCTCCACATCCAAGGCTTCCGCAGCGTCTGGCGAAGCAGCCGACAAGGCTGAAAACAAAGATGCAGACAACGTGATTTCGCTGGCCCAGCGCATTCGGGCATTGCAGGGAGACCTTGGCAAGAAGGGCTGACAGGCAGCACCTTGCCCAGACAGCGCCGGGATCAATTCGCTGGTCTGGTTCTTATCTCTATCCGGCGAACCGTCTGGCCCTTGTTGAGGTCATGCACCACGATGATGTTGCCTCCATCTGAGCCGGTGACATGAAGTGTCACCAGGTTGCGGTCCAGCGAGACCGACTTGATGCTCTCTCCCGCACGCAGTTCGATATCGGCCACGAGCTGCATGGCGTTGCCGCCAGCGATTGGCGGCTCGCTGACCCGGCTGACGAGCACGTAGACCAGGAAGGCAAATCCTGCCACAAGTATCAGGCCCATCAGATAGACGGCAGCCTTGAGCGCCACAACACTTGGCGGCAGGGGCATGTCGTCGAGATCATCCGTCTGTTGACCCTGACCAATTGCCGGTTTCTTGTTTTGCGCCATGTCTGCTCCTGAACACATCCTGTCCACAGTCCACAGCGGAGATGCTCCGGAACGGCTCGACAAGCTGTTGGCTGCTGCGTGCACCGATCACTCACGCGCCCGGTTCAGATCGCTCGTCAATGCCGGTCACGTCACGGTGGATGGCCGGACGATAGTGGACGCCTCTTTCAGGGTCAAACCCGGCAGCACGATCGAAGCCCACTTGCCCGAACCCGAACCGCCAGAGCCTGAAGCAGAAGACATACCGCTTGATATCATTTTCGAAGACGACAGCCTTATTGTCATCAACAAGCCGGCCGGCCTGGTGGTGCATCCCGGTGCCGGCAATGCCACCGGCACACTGGTCAACGCACTCATTGCCCACTGCGGCGACAGCCTGTCCGGTATTGGCGGGGTAAAGCGGCCCGGCATCGTTCACCGCCTCGACAAGGATACTTCCGGCTTGCTGGTGGTTGCCAAGACCGACAAGGCCCACCACGGACTGTCGGATCAGTTTGCCGCGCATGGCCGCGACGGCCGGTTGCGCCGCAGCTACCTCGCCCTGGTTTGGGGACAGCCCTGGCCCCGGCACGGCACGATCGACACGCGGCTTGGCCGCTCCACTACCAACCGGCTCAAGATGGCCGTGCTGAAGGGCGCCGAAGCGGGCCGCCATGCCGTTACCCACTACGAGACGTTAGAGGTGTTCGACGCACCGGACGGCGGCAAGCCACTGGCAGCGCTGGTCAGATGTGAGCTGGAAACCGGGCGCACACATCAAATCCGGGTGCACATGGCGCACATCGGCCATCCATTGCTGGGAGACACGGTCTATGGCGCCTCTCATGCTGCATCGGCAAATCGCCTGCCACCGGCTGCCCGCGACGCGCTGGACAGGCTCGGCCGGCAAGCCCTGCACGCCAATCTGCTGGGTTTCGAGCACCCGATGAGCGGCGAAAGCCTGCTTTTCGAGGCCGAACTACCAAGTGACATGCAGCGCCTTGTCAAACAGCTATAATTTTTACGTTAACGTCAAGATTGTTTGATGACGAAATCGTAATCGTGAAAACACGCCTGTCTGCTTTAACATCGTGTCCAACGATACCATATCTGCTTCAACAGAAGGCAAACCGCTGTCGCGCGCACGCGCACGGGTCAGAAAGGTACAAGAATGACAACAAAGACTGGCAATCTGCCGGCATTGTCCGGCGAAAACGGGCTCCAGCGCTACATGCAGGAGATCCGCCAGTTCCCCATGTTGCGGCCGGATGAAGAGTATGAACTGGCCAAGGACTGGCGGGAAAAGGGCAATCGGGAAGCAGCTCACAAGTTGGTGACGAGCCACTTGCGTCTCGTGGCCAAGATCGCCATGGGATATCGCGGCTATGGCCTGCCGATTTCCGAAGTCATTTCGGAAGGCAATGTTGGCCTGATGCAGGCGGTGAAGCGGTTTGAGCCAGAGCGGGGCTTCCGCCTGGCCACCTATGCCATGTGGTGGATCAAGGCCTCTATTCAGGAATACATCCTGCGGTCATGGTCTCTGGTAAAGATGGGCACCACCGCCAGCCAGAAGAAGCTTTTCTTCAACCTGCGCAAGGTGAAGGGCCAGATTCAGGCACTTGAAGATGGCGACCTGCACCCTGACCAGGTAACCGAGATCGCTACCCGGCTCGGTGTACCGGAGCAGGATGTGATCTCCATGAACCGCCGGCTTGGTGGTGACAGCTCGCTGAATGCGCCTTTGTCGAAGGACACCGAAGGCGGTGGAGAATGGCAGGACTGGCTGGTTGACGAAGAGGATACACCAGATGTGGCCTACGAACAGTCGGAAGAGCAGGAGATGCGCTCGAAACTGCTGCATCAGGCAATGAACGGCCTGAATGAACGTGAACGCCGCATATTCGAGGCCCGCCGCATGAGTGAGGACCCGATGACGCTTGAAGACCTTTCGCAGGAATTCAACGTGTCGCGTGAGCGGATACGGCAGATCGAGGTGAAGGCCTACGAAAAGGTCGAGAAGGCCGTTCGCCAGGCCTCGGCGGAGCTGCTGGCCTGACCGGGCCCTGCCGCTGGCACCCTCCATCAAGATACGCATCGACCTGCCGTAGCGGGAAACCTCCTGCTACGGCAGTTACCTTTCCCTAACCCAACACCGATAGATTGTTGTGGCTGTTCGCCTCACGTTTACGGCTTGGGCTGGGATGTTGTCTTGAGTGAGCTCCTGAAAGGGCAGTCGACTGCCAACCTGATTTCCAATGCGCTGCTGATTTGCGTCAGCGCGTTGCTGTTGGTGGTCGGCGTTCAATATGTCCGCACAGAAATTTCTGCGCTGGTGCGCGATGACGCGACCTTTTCTGCCCAGAAATGGGCATCGCACGTGGTCGCCAACGACCCGCAGATCATGGAGTCGCTGGCCAAACCGCATGATGGCTCGGTTCTCAGGCTGGATGGCTTCTCACAAGCCAGCGGCAGCATTCTGGGCTACAGCATTTACGATAAAGACGGCAGGTTGCGTATTTATGCCGGTACAGACCGTGCCACGCAGGAAGACCATGTCTCGCGTGTGACAATCCCGTTGGCATCTCAGGGCAAGTCCGTTGGCAGCCTTGTCGCGCATGTCGATTCGAGTGGCATGTACGACTTGCTGATACAAGGTGCCTCCAAGATCGGCATGATCCTGGCATCCGCCCTGGGCTTTATCATACTGGTGAGTTTGCTGGTCAGGGCGAGCGCATCTCGCGAGGCACAACGCAACATCGCCCGCCTGATGCAACACGATGGCGTAACCGGGTTACCCAACCAGGTCGCGTTCGAACAGGTTCTGAATTCCATGCATCAGCAGGAACAAATGAACCAGACCGCCACGCGGCTGTTCCTGATCAATCTTGACCGGTTCTCCAGCATCAATGAACGCCTTGGCAGACAGGCCGGGGATCAGTTGCTTCGCGAGGTTGCAGACCGGATGCGCACTGCTTGTGCCGATGACAGCCTTTGCGCCCGCATTGGCGGAGATACATTTGCCATTTTGGCCAACACAGAGAGCACCAGCCGCAGCGATGGCAATCTTGAGGCGGTCTTTGCCAAACCTTTCCAGCTTGGCAGCACGCCCATCCGGCTGTCAGCCAGCATCGGGGTTGCCACTTCACAGAACGGCGCAATCAAGCCTGAAAAGCTTCAGCAAAGAGCCGAGATGGCCATGCGTGCTGCAAAGTCTTCGGGCGGCCAGCAGTATGTCACCTATGACAGTGAAATAGTCTCTGAACTGCGCGAAACCGAACGCCTCGCAACACTGATCGAGGAAGCTTGCGAAAAGAACCTGTTTGAACTGCACTACCAGCCTGTCGTTGACAGCCGCAACCGCAAGCTCGCCAGTTTCGAGGCGCTGATCCGGCTGACCTCGCCTCAAGGCGAACGGATTTCTCCAGACCGCTTCATTCCGGTCGCAGAGCACACCGGCCGCATCAACCAGATCGGTTTGTGGACATTGCGCGAAGCATGCCGCACGGTGGCCGGACTGCCCAAGCATATCTCCATGGCGGTCAACCTGTCGCCGCAACAGTTCTCCTCGCCGACCCTCGTTGAGGACATCAAGACCATCCTTGCCGAAACCCGTGTCGATCCCAAGCGGCTCGAACTCGAAGTTACCGAAAGCATCATGATCGGTGATGCGGAACCGGTCCTGCAGCAGCTGCACAAGTTGCAGCAGCTCGGAATCCGGATCGCCCTTGATGACTTCGGCACCGGTTACTCGAGCCTCGGTTATCTGTGGCAATTCAACTTCGACAAATTGAAGATCGACCAGGCTTTCATCCGGGCATCCGATGATGAGCCGAAAGCGCTGGCCCTGCTTGGCAAGATCGTGGAAGTGGGCCGCACCTTCAACATGAAGATTACCGCCGAGGGGATCGAGACCGAAGAGCACGCTCAGCGCGCCGCCTATCTCGGATGCGATTTCTCGCAGGGCTACCTGTTCGGAAAGCCCATCCCGCAGACGTCGCTTGCCTCGGTCGTGATCAGCGAGTTTGCCGAATACATTCGCCGCCAGACCAATGGCGAAGCCCGCTTCGATACCGGTCCGGATACTCTTGCAGCCCCAATCCGCATGGATGCGGGGGCCTGAAGCCTAGCGCACCTGATCTTCGAACGGGTCTCGCATCAAGATGGTGTCGTCCCGTTCCGGACTGGTAGACAACAACGCAATCGGGCAATCGATCAGTTCCTCGATCTGGCGCACATACTTGACCGCCTGCGCCGGCAGATCAGCCCAGGAACGGGCCCCGGCCGTCGTGTCTTTCCAGCCCTCAAAGCTTTCGTAGACCGGTTCGATGCGCGACTGGGCGCCCTGCCCTGCAGGCAGCCGGTCCACCACGTCGCCGTCAAGCTTGTAGCCGGTGCACACCTTGATCTCGTCAAACCCGTCCAGCACGTCGAGCTTGGTGAGCGCAATACCGCTTATGCCGGATGTCTTGATGGCCTGCCGTACCATGACGGCGTCGAACCAGCCACAGCGGCGTTTGCGGCCCGTAACCGTACCGAACTCCCGGCCACGCTCACCGATGCGTTCACCCGTCTCGTCGAACAGCTCGGTCGGGAACGGACCGGCACCGACCCGGGTGGTGTAGGCCTTGGCGATGCCGAGCACATAGCCCAGCATGTCCGGGCCAACACCGCAGCCACTGGCAGCCTGGGCCGCGATGGTGTTGGACGAGGTCACAAACGGATAGGTGCCGAAGTCGATGTCCAGCATGATACCCTGAGCGCCTTCGAACAGGATGCGCTTCTGTGCCCGGCGCGCATTGTCCAGCAGGTGCCAGACCGTATCCATGAACGGCAGGATGCGCGGCGCAATCGCTAGCAGCTCCTCGCGCAACTTGCGCCCATCCACTTCCGGTTCGCCGAGACCACGGCGCAATGCATTATGATGGGTCAGCAGGCGTTCGATCTTGGCCTCAAGGGTATCTGCGTTCTTGAGGTCATAGACCCGGATCGCGCGGCGCCCAACCTTGTCTTCATAGGCCGGGCC
>JAWVYF010000162.1:0-6773 GCA_033722845.1 Anderseniella sp.
CCTTTGACCCTCAGCACGCCCGTGCCATCGGACTGCCGGTGGGCTGGCTGCATTACGGCTTGCTGGCCGTCCTGTCGCTGACCATTGTCGGCGCGCTCAAGGCCGCTGGCATCATACTGGCCATCGCCTTTCTGATTGGCCCTGGCGCGACGGCGTTTCTGGTGGCGCGGCGGTTTGGCGCCATGCTGACAACGGCGGTTGCGGTTGTCGCCATCTCCAGCCTTGCCGGCGTTTACCTCAGCTATCATCTGGACTCCGCTCCTGCCCCGACCATTGTGCTGGTAATGACCGCCCTATTTCTGATGGCTTTCGTGCGTCATGTGAGTGGAGCAGGACGCCGCGATCCGCTTCAGCCGCTGCCCTTGCCCGACAAGGCGTTGAAGTGATCCAACCGAGCCTGCACCTCGACGGCTGCTACTGCTGACACGTTGACGACGGAACGCGTCGTGGCCGCCGGTACCAGAACGTGGGCCGTCATCGCCGCACCGACGAGAATCGGACCAATTGGCGTGCCACCGCCCAGTTCCATCACCAGCTGATATGCCAGGTTTGCCGCATCCGAGTTGGGGAAGATAAACACGTTCGCCTCGCCCTTCAGCGTGGAGCCCGGGAAAAGGCGTTGGCGCAACTCTTCGTTCAGCGCCGTGTTGCCGTGCATCTCGCCGTCGAACTCGAAGTCGGTTCCCGCATCATGCAACCAGGTGGCGGTATCGCGCATCAGCTGGATGGACTGGCTTTCTGCAGAGCCGAACGAGGAGTTGGCGAGCAAGGCCACCTTGGGATCTGTGTTGAACCTCTTGACGATGCCGGCAACGCGGCGAGTCAGTTGCGCCATGTGCTCAGGTGAGCGTTCCACGTTTCCATATGTATCAGCGAAGAAGTAGGCCCCGCGATCAACGATACAGCCGGATATGGTTGCAAAGTCCTGGGTGCGCGGGCCCAGGCCAATGATCCGCTTGATGTGGTCGAGATGGTTGTAGAACCGCCCTTCCAGACCACAGATCATGGCGTCGGCATCGCCCCGCTTGACCGCCAGCGCCGCGATAACGGTGGCGTTGGTGCGCACCAGTGTGCGTGCAGCATTGAGCGGCACGCCCTTGCGCCCGGCTATATCGACCAGCGTGTTGATATAGTCGTGGTAACGCGGGTCCGAATTGGGGTTGATCACCTCAACATCATCGCCTGCCTTGATACTCAGGCCGAACTCGGCAGCGCGGCGCTCAATCACATCCGGACGCCCGATGAGGATTGGTATTGCCCAGCCGTCGGCCTTGGCGAGAGCGGCTGCGCGCAACACCCGTTCGTCTTCTCCTTCGGCATAGATGATGCGCTTGAGGTTCTGACGGGCAGCGGCGAACACCGGCCGCATGATCATGCCGGAGCGGAACACGAAGCGGGTCAGCTTTTCGTAGTAGGCATCGAAATCCTCAATGGGCCGGGTCGCCACACCGGACTCCATTGCGGCCTTGGCCACCGCGGGAGCGATACGCAGGATCAGCCGCTGGTCAAACGGATTGGGAATGAGACTTTCCGGCCCGAAAGACGACACCCCGCCCTCGTAGGCCTGGGCCGCGGTCTCGGACGTCGGCTCATGCGCCAGTGCCGCGATGGCCAGCGTGGCGGCAATCTTCATTTCCTCATTGATGGCGGTTGCGCCGCAGTCCAGCGCCCCGCGGAAGATGTAAGGAAAGCACAGTACGTTATTGACCTGATTGGGAAAATCCGATCGGCCGGTGCAGATCATGGCGTCAGGTCTTGCCTCGCGCGCCTCTGACGGACTGATTTCAGGGTTCGGGTTGGCCAGCGCCATGATCAACGGCTTCTCAGCCATGCGCTTGACCATGTCCTGCTTGAGGATATTGCCGGTAGACAGGCCTAGGAATACATCCGCGCCTTCGATTACGTCACCGAGGCCGCGTGCATCGGTCTGTTTGGCATAGGGCGCCATGTACTGGTTGACGTTGTCGCGCCCCTCATAAACCACGCCGTCGATATCGGTCAGCCATACATTTTCCGGCTTTACGCCCATCGCGCAGATCAGGTTGAGGCAGGCCAGTGCAGCGGCCCCTGCCCCTGACGTGACGACCTTGATGTCTTCCAGCTTCTTGCCGGCCACTTCCATGCCGTTGACAATGGCTGCTGCCACGATAATTGCCGTGCCGTGCTGGTCATCATGGAACACGGGAATGTTCATCTTCTGCTTCAGCGCATCTTCGATGATGAAGCATTCCGGCGCCTTGATGTCTTCAAGGTTGACCCCACCAAATGTGGGTTCGAGGGCAGCCACAACATCAATAAAACGGTCCGGATCCTTTGCGTCCACTTCAAGGTCAAACACGTCGATATCGGCGAACTTCTTGAACAGGACGGCCTTGCCTTCCATCACCGGCTTTGACGCGGCCGGGCCAATGTCGCCAAGACCCAGCACAGCCGTTCCGTTGGTTATGACTGCGACCATGTTGGCGCGCGCGGTGAGGGTGAAGGCCTCTTTCGGCTTGTCGTGGATTTCCATGCATGCCGCCGCCACGCCGGGCGAATAGGCAAGCGCCAGGTCGCGCTGGTTGGAAAGCGGCTTGGTGGCCTTGATCTCGAGTTTTCCAGGCTTCGGATTGCGGTGGTAGAACAGTGCGTTCTCGCGCAGTTCATCGGTCACTATACGGGGCATGTGCGGCGCTTCTTCCTGCAGGTGATCGTTGTTCTTGCAATTGTGAGAGCAGAACCTACCTCACCACGAGGCGGCATTCCACATTATAGATAACCTGCCCGTGTGCACCGCTTACCCGGAACCCACACACGAGACACCAAGGGAGCCAGGCTGGCTTACTCCTTCGGCAGGCTCAAGCGAACGTGCAGTTCGCGCAGCTGCTTGGGCTCTGCCTCAGACGGTGCACCCATCAACAGGTCGGCCGCCTGCTGGTTCATTGGGAATAGTGTGATCTCGCGCAGGTTGCGCGTGCCGCACAGCAGCATCACGATGCGGTCCACACCGGCCGCCATGCCGCCGTGGGGCGGTGCGCCATACTGGAACGCACGGTAGAGCCCGCCGAAGCGTTCTTCCACGATGTCCTTTGACAGCCCGGCAATCTCGAACGCCTTGACCATGGTTTCCGGCTTGTGGTTGCGGATGCCGCCGGACGCGATCTCGAAGCCGTTGCAGACCAGGTCGTACTGGTAGGCCTTGATGGTCAGCGGGTCCTGGCTCTCAAGCGCCTGCATCTCGCCCTGGGGCATGGAGAACGGATTGTGCGAGAAGTCGACCTTCTTTTCTTCGTCGTTGTACTCATAAAACGGGAAGTCGACGATCCAGCACAGTTCGAAGCGGTCTTCGTCGACCAGCCCCTGCTCGGCCCCTGCCCGGTCGCGGGCATCACCGGCGAACGAGGCGAACTTCTCTGGCCGACCGGCCACGAAGAAGCAGGCATCACCATCATCGAGGCCCATCTGGCTACGGATGGCGTCGGTGCGCTCCGGTCCGATGTTCTTGGCGATGGGGCCTGCGCCTTCGATCGCATCACCTTCCTTGCGCCAGAAGATGTAACCCAGGCCCGGCTGGCCTTCACCTTGCGCCCACGAGTTCATGCGGTCGCAGAATGCGCGGCTGCCACCACCCTTCACCGGAATGGCCCACACCTCTACCTTGGGGTCGGACGCAATCATGCCGGCGAACACCTTGAAGCCGGAACCGGCGAAGTGCTCGGTCACGGCCTGCATCTCGATCGGGTTGCGCAGGTCCGGCTTGTCGGAGCCGTATTTGCGAATTGCCTCATCATACGGAATGCGGCGGAAGGTTTCGGTCACCGGCTTGCCGTCGGCAAAGGCGGCAAACACGTTGCGGATGACCGGTTCCATGGTGCCCAGCACATCGTCCTGGGTCACGAAGCTCATTTCCAGGTCGAGCTGATAGAATTCACCCGGCAACCGGTCAGCGCGCGGGTCTTCATCGCGGAAGCATGGCGCGATCTGGAAGTAGCGGTCGAAGCCCGACACCATCAGCAGCTGTTTGTATTGCTGCGGTGCCTGCGGCAGCGCGTAGAACTTGCCCGGGTGAATGCGGCTCGGCACCAGGAAGTCACGTGCGCCTTCCGGCGACGAAGCGGTGAGGATCGGCGTGGAGAACTCGGTGAACCCAGCGCCCGCCATCTCCTCGCGCATCTTCGAGATGATTGCCGTGCGCTTCATGATGTTGGCGTGCAGCGTCTCGCGGCGCAGGTCGAGGAAGCGGTACTTCAGGCGAATGTCTTCCGGGTAATCTGGCTCGCCGAACACCGGCAGCGGCAGTTCGCCTGCCCTGGACAGCACTTCGATATCGCGTGCAAACACCTCGATTGCGCCAGTCGGCAAGTTGGTGTTCACGGTCTCCTCGGAGCGCGCCTTTACATCGCCATCGACGCGGATCACCCACTCGCCGCGCACCATTTCTGCAGTCTTGAACGCGGGGCTGTCAGGGTCGGCCACAATCTGGGTCATCCCGTAGTGATCGCGCAGATCGATGAACAGCAGGCCGCCATGGTCGCGCACCCGGTGCACCCAACCCGACAGGCGGGCCGTTTCACCAACGTTTGACTTGTTGAGCTCAGCACAGGTGTGGCTGCGATAGGCGTGCATGAGAATTCCTCTCAGGGGGTAACTTCGTGACTCGAAATGTTCTCGGGAACAGGCGCCGCGGAAAAGCGCATGGAGGCGCTTGTTTGTCAAGGTTTCGGCTTGAGAACGCGGGCAAACGGGCGTAGGACGGAATGGCGCATCCGACAACCGGTCTTGCGGTCAAGCCAGCTTAAACCGAGCGCCGATGAAAGCCCTCCTGCCTCTCTCACCGCTTCTGGCGGCAGCAGCCATCCTGCTGGCGGGAAACGGGCTGCAAGGAACGCTGATCACACTAAGGGCCGGACAGGAAGGGTTTGACGCTTCACTGATCGGCCTGATGGGGGCCGGATATTATGCCGGCTTCCTGCTGTCATGCCTGTTCACCGCCCGCCTGATCCGTGCCGTTGGGCATATCCGTGTGTTCGCGGGTCTGGCCGCAATTGCAGCATCCGCCTCGCTGACAATGGTGTTATGGATCGATCCGTTCAGCTGGATCGGCCTGCGCTTTCTGACCGGCTATTGTTTTGCCGGGTTGTTCATGGTGGTGGACAGCTGGTTGAATGCAGCCGTATCCAACGAAGCGCGGGCGCGTACGCTGTCGGTCTATCGCATGGTCGATCTGGCAGCGGTCACGGGGTCGCAGTTCTTGCTGCCGGTCTTCGGGGCTGGGGGCTTCCCGATCTTTGCAATCATGGCAATCCTCATCTGCATGTCGCTGGTGCCGATATCGCTGATGGACCGTTCCTCGCCTACCCCGCCGGAAGAAGCAAAGTTTTCCATTGCTGCCGTCTGGGCGATCTCCCCGCTGGCCTGCATCGGGTGCATCACGATTGGGCTGACCAACTCGACCTTCCGGCTGATGGGGCCATTGTATGCGTCCGAGATCGGCTTTGATACGGCAGGTGTGGCCACTTTCATGTCGGCTGGCATCGTGGGCGGGGCCGCCTTGCAGCTGCCATTGGGATGGCTGTCAGACCGGCTGGACCGGCGCTGGGTTCTGATCGTGGCGACGCTTGGAGCGGCAGGCTCGGGCATGATCCTGTCACGGTATGGCTCACAATCTGAGCTGGCGGCGCTCGCCGGCATCTTCCTGTTCGGGGCGTTCGCGCTGCCGCTTTATTCGCTCTCGGCGGCACATGCCAACGACCACGCAAAACCCGGGCAGTTCGTTATCCTCGCAGCGGGCTTGAGCTTTTTCTTCTCAATCGGCGCCATCGCCGGGCCGGTGGTGGCCGCACAGGTGCTGCGGGTGTTCGGGACTGATTTCTTCTTCATGTATACGAGCATCATCCACATCGCTTTTGTCGCGGTTACTGTTTGGCGGATGAGTGCGCGCGCCACGCCGGACATGGCGGCCAAGAAGCGCTACGCGACGCTGCTGCGCACCTCGCCGTTCATGTACAAGCTGGCACACCAGCGCGCGGCGGCACGCTCCGGCAAAAGGCCACATTAGGTTCGACCGGCAATTCCGGCTTAATGTGGCGGTCAAATGCTTGCATTCCGCCGAAATCTCGTGTCTTTGTCGCCGCAGCCATGCAGATCATCAAAACAACAGACGCGCTTGAAGCACTGTGCCGGAAGCTCTCGGCCGACGAGTTCATTACCGTTGATACCGAGTTCATGCGCGAGCATACGTTCTGGCCGATCCTGTGCCTGATACAGGTGGCAGGCGAGACGGAAGAAGCCATTATCGACCCGATGGCTGACGGCATTGACCTGTCGGCATTCTACGACCTGATGGCCGATGAAGGCGTGCTCAAGGTATTTCACGCTGCGCGGCAGGACATCGAGATTTTTGTGGCTGCGAGCGGTCATGCGCCAGCGCCGATCTTCGACACGCAAGTTGCGGCAATGGTTTGCGGCTTCGGCGACCAGGTGGGCTACGAGGCACTGGTGCGCAAGCTGGCGGGCGAACAGGTCGACAAGTCGTCGCGCTTTACCGACTGGTCGCGACGGCCCCTGACCGACAAGCAACTGCGCTATGCGTTGTCAGACGTGACCCACCTTCGCATCGTGTACGAGAAGCTGAAGGCTAGCTTGGCGGTCAATGGCCGCGCCTCGTGGCTGAGCGAGGAAATGGCGATCATCAGCTCAACCGACACCTACAAGTCGCACCCGGAAGATGCCTGGAAGCGGCTGAAGTTCCGCCCGCGCAATGCCCGCCAGCTTGGCATAACCATTGCCGTGGC
>JAWVYF010000163.1:0-6638 GCA_033722845.1 Anderseniella sp.
CATGACCCGCCCGAACAACGACCAGTTTCAACCCGTTCCCGGCCTTGAAGTGCCGCGTTTTGCAGGTGTTGCCACCTTCATGCGACTGCCTCAGGTGAAGCTGGAAGACGCGAAAGACGTGGATATCGGCCTGATTGGTGTGCCGTGGGATGGCGGCACGACCAACCGTCCGGGCCCGCGCCACGGGCCGCGCCAGATGCGGGATGCGTCAGCCATGATCCGCCAGGTGCATCACCGTCTGAAGATCGAGCCGTTCAAACTGGCAAACGTTGCAGACCTCGGCGATGCGCCGGTCAACCCGGCTGACCTGATGGACGCGCTGAAGCGCATCGAAACCTTCTATGGCCAGGTCAAGGCGGCCGGCATCCGGCCTATCTCGGCAGGCGGCGATCACCTTTGCTCGTTGCCGATCTTGCGCGCGCTCGGCAAGGACAAGCCTGTGGGCATGATCCACTTCGATGCCCATTCGGACTTGTGGGACAGCTATTTCCACGGCTCGAAGTTCACCCACGGTACGCCGTTTGCCCGGGCCATCGAGGAAGGCGTTCTTGACCCGAAGCGCACGGTGCAGATCGGTCTTCGCGGTGGCGTCTATGACTGGTCGGACAGGGACTTCGGGGCGAAGCACGGCGTGACGATGATCGACATCGAGGACGCTGTTGCCGACGGTCTCGACAAGACGATGGAGCGGGCGCGCAAGATCGCGGGCGAGGGCGACACCTATGTCAGCTTCGATATCGATTGCCTTGACCCGGCTTTCGCACCCGGCACCGGCACGCCGGAGGCGGGCGGCTTTACCACCCGCGAGGCGCAACAGATGCTGCGCGCGCTACGCGGGCTGAACATTATCGGGGCGGACGTGGTCGAGGTGTCGCCGCCGTTCGACCCGTCCGGCTATACCGCGCTTGCCGGTGCAACCATGATGTTCGAACTGCTTTGCATCATGGCAGAGCGTGTGTAGGCTCACGTCCAAACAGTTCACACAAAATGCGATTTAGGGAGGAACACATGAAGCGTTTCAACAAACTTGCCTTTGCCTTCACTCTGGGCGCTGCTGGCTTGAGTGCAGGTCAAGCCTGGGCAGAAACCCGCGTCACCTACAAGTCGGCCAAGTCCACGTCGTCCTATTATCAGATGGCGGTTCAGCTGGCTGAAGCGGTCAAGAAGGGCTCCGGCGGGGAGATGATCCTGACCGTGGAAGAAAGCCAGGGCTCGGTTCAGAACGTGAAGGAAGCAGCGACCCGCGGGGGCAACTACGTATTCACCACCCCGCCCGGCCTGATCAAGCTGGCCCAGGGTGGCAAGAAAATGTTCGAGCCGAAGAATGCCAAGTTTGACGAAATCCGTGGCCTGTTCCCGATCCCCTCGCTGAGCATGCACTTCGTTGTGCGCCAGGACTCCGGCATCAACTCGTTTGCCGACCTTGAAGGCAAGACGTTTCTGATCGGCAAGGGCAGCTTTGGTGCACGTGAGGCCGCCAAGTATCTCGGCCTGTTCGGGCTTGAAGGCAAGGTCAACCTTGCGGAGGTCGAGTTGTCGTCTGCCGTGTCGGCGCTGAAGAACAAGCAGATCGACGGCTTTGCAACGGCTGGCTCATACCCGGCTCCGAACGTGTTGGAAGCGGCCGCCTCAACGGACGTGAACGTACTGACGCTGTCGGATGAGCAGATTGCCCAGACCAAGCGGGACAAGCTGGTCATTCCTGCCGGCACCTACAAGGGTGTGGACAGTGATGTCGTTACCACCACCTTGCCGGTGATGGCCTACACCACCACCGAGATGAATGATGACACCGCTTATGCCTTGACCAAGACCTACTGGGATAACAAGGCAGCGATGGCTGAAACCGCGAAGTGGTGGGCTGGTGTATCGCCGGATTATCTCGGTGCAATGGCTGGCAAGCTGCACCCGGGCGCGCTGAAGTATTACGACGAGAAAGGCATCGCCGTGCCTGACGCGCTGCGTTAAGCGGATTGTCTCAAAACCGCGTGAGTGATGAACAGGCGGCGCCCTGGCCGAAGCCCCTATGGCTTGCGCTGGGGGCTGCCTCCATTGCGTTTCATCTCTGGCTGATCTTCTCCGGGCTGGTACCCAACCTGATATCCCGGCCCCTGCACATGGCGCTTGCTGTGCCGTGGATCATGTTTGTCTTCAAAGGCGGACTGATCTCACGCGGGCTGGGGTGGGCATTGGGTGCTGGCGGCATTGCGGTTTGCATCTGGCTGGCCACAACGCATCGCGCGCTTGATGACCAGTATGGCGCATTGCAGGGCAATGTTCAGATCGCAGCCGCCTTGCTGGTTCTGGCGTGCGTTATCGAGATGGCGCGCCGCGCCATCGGCTGGCCGCTGCCGCTGATTGCCGTGCTGGCGCTGGTCTATGGTCTGTATGGCCAGCACATCCCCGGCGAGCTGGGTCATCCGGGGCTGCCGGTCGAAAGCTTCCTCGGCACACTGGTGATTGCCGAAGGGGGCTTGTGGGGACAGCTGACCGGTGTGTCCGTATCAGTGGTTGCGGTGTTCGTGATCTTTGGCGCGGTGCTGAATGCGGGCGAAGCGGGCCAGGGCTTCATGAACCTGGCGCTGGCATCCGCCGGGCGGCTCAAGGCGGGCGCTGCCAAGGTGTCGGTGCTGGCCTCGTCGCTGTTTGGCTCCATATCCGGTTCTGCATCCGCCAATGTGGCCTCGACAGGTTCATTCACGCTGCCGGCCATGAAGCGGCTGGGCTACCCGCCTTCGTTTGCTGCAGCGGTTGAAGCGGTTGCCTCAAGTGGCGGGCAGATCATGCCGCCGTTGATGGGGGCTGGGGCGTTCGTCATGGTGGAGCTCACCTCCACGCCCTATACCGCTATCATGGCTGCGGCAGCCTTGCCGGCACTGCTGTTTTTTGTGGCGGTCTGGTTCGGGGTTGATGGCTTTGCAAATCGCTATGACCTGAAGGGCATGGGGGATGAGGCGCGCATACCGGCCAGAACGCTGGTCGTCACGGGGCTGTTCTTCCTGGTGCCGTTTGCAGTGCTCATGGAACGGCTCTTTGTTGGTGGCTACACCGCGCAATATGCTGCGGCGCTTGCCATTCTGACCGCTGCGGTCTTGCTGCTGTTCAACAGTTCCGGTGTTGCGCCTGTCCAGCAGATAACGCAGCGCTTTTCATCTGCCATCATTACCACAGGCCAGCAGATCGCCATGATCGCAGCCATCATCCTGTGTGCCTCGATCATTGTCGGGGTGCTGGGTCAGACCGGGCTGGGTGTGAAGATCACTTCGCTGATCGTTGATTTGTCGGGTGGGTGGTTGCCTGCTGCCCTCCTGCTGACGGCGCTTGCCTGCCTTATCCTTGGCATGGAAGTGCCGACCACGGCAGCCTACGTGATCTGCATCTCGGTGGCCGGTCCGGCACTGCAGCAGCTTGGTGTTCCGCTGCTGGCGGCACATCTTTTCGTGTTCTGGTTTGCTCTTCTGTCCACCATTACGCCGCCGGTGTGCGGCACGGTCTTCATTGCCGCCGGCATGGCCGGCGCGCCCTGGCTCAGGGTGGCGGTGCACGCGATGTTGCTGGGCGTCGGGCTTTACCTGATCCCGCTTGCCATGATGGCGGATCTGTCGCTGATCGCGCTGGGTGAGAGCCCGGCCCTCGCCCTTGCCGCCTTCTTGCGTATCGGTGCAGGGCTGTACCTCGTAAGCTCAGGCCTTATCAGCCGCTCACGAGGTACGCCCATTCGCACCCTCATGGTGTGTGCAGGCGTACTGTTGCTTTTTCTGCCTGCACTGTTCGATAGCTGGCCGTCAGCCTGACAGCTGCTCGCCGCCCAACAGTCCCTTCGCTTTTCGGATGACCGACGTCTCCGCCGGATGCAGCCGTTGGTCTGCCATGGCAAGCTTGTTGAGCGCATCCATCAACTCACGTTTGGCATCTGGTGCGATCCCTGACCGGATGAACGAAACCAGCCATTCGAGATGGCGGTTATCCATTCCCCTCTCCTCGATCTGTTTGCACACAAACTCCACATCGTCGCGCCGCAATTTGATTCGCGGGGCTACAAGCTTGGTCAGCAATCGGGTCTCTGCCGGGTGAATGTGCCCGTCACAGATGATCAACCAGCAAAAGATGATGAGTGAAGCGAAGGCCGGTGTGCTTGATTGCACTTCCGGATAAACGGCACTCAGGCCGTACATAGAGTCAAAGATGCGCGCAATGTTGCGCTTTTTGCCCTGCCGCCGCTGGACAATCTTTTCAGTCATTGAGTACTCCCCCCGGAGTGTGTTGGTGAGCATGATCACTGATCCTGCCCATATTTCAATCTATGGTTGCTACACTCCTTTATACACAACGTTCCCCAGAAGATTCGTGATTGTGCGTATATCGTTAAGTAAACTCAAGCATGAGTTTCATGAACCCAAGCTGAACAGACTGCCCAGTTTCGGCAGGTTGTCATTGATGCCGGCGAGCCGAAGCGCGTGCCAGGCCATGGCGTGATTGCTGGAGGTGACCGGCAAGCCGACTTCTGCCTCAATGTCGGCTGCAACTTCTGCCAGGCGAACCGAAGTGCACGACACGAATACCGCATCAATGCCGCCTTCGTCTGCCAGCCGCTTCACGCCGGCACGTACCGAGGCGGGTGAGATGGCGGCTACAACAGCGTCGGATTCTTCATTGAACGAGCCAAACACGGGCACGTCGTAGCCGCGCGCGGTGATGTAGTCGGCAACGATCTGGTTCACATCTGCCCGGTAGGGTGTCAGCACGCCGATGCGTTTGGCGCCGAAAGCATCAAAGGCGGCAAATGCGGCGGTGATCGGGGTGGTGCAGGCAACATCGGGGCGAGCCTCGCGGATGCGCTCGAACACGCGTTCTTCTCCAATCGCCATCGAGGCAGACGTACAGCCGTAGGCGATGGTATCCATTCTGGCCCCGGGCAGAAAAACATCGGCGCAGTCGCGAATGCGCGGTTCCATGGCGCGTAGCGTCTCGGGCGTGATCTGGTTGTCGTTGAAAATACGGCTGTGATAGAGCGCTGCTCCGGGAACGTGGCGGAAGATCTCGCGCCATTCATGTTCGATGGTGTAGTCGCTTGCCAGCACGATCAGACCAATGCGGCCGCGCGGCGCGATGCCGTTATCGGTTTCAAACGGCAGGTTCTCGATCAGTTTCATGCAGTGCACCTTGTAAACTGGTGACGCGAAGCGTCATTGTGTTGTCGCGATCTGAAACCATATCATGCCCGCCAGTGGGCGAAACGACTTCGCTGTGTGCGGCAATCCATTGGCTTGAATCGCCGTATCGCTTGTGCGAATAAGCCTCGAAACATCGTACATTTGCAGTGAAACGTCAGGAGCATGCCATGGCCTATTCGGCCGCTAAAGACCGTCGCCAGTCCGTTGGCGTAAAGGTTGGCGACAAGATTCAGATCGGCGGCGGCGCCCCGGTGGTCGTCCAGTCGATGACCAATACCGATACCGCTGACATTGAGGGCACCGCGCAGCAGGTTGCAGCGCTTGCCCGCGCCGGGTCGGAACTGGTCCGCATCACCGTGGACAAGGAAGAAGCCGCAAAGGCCGTGCCCCACATCCGCGACCGGCTGGACCAGATGGGCGTCGACACGCCCCTGATCGGCGACTTTCACTATATCGGCCATACGCTACTGCGCGACCACCCGGCTTGTGCCGAGGCGCTTGGCAAGTATCGTATCAACCCCGGCAACGTGGGGTTCCGCGAAAAGCAGGACCGCAATTTCTCGATGATGATCGAGCGGGCCGTCGAGTTCAACAAACCGGTCCGCATCGGCGTCAACTGGGGCTCGCTGGACCAGGCCATGCTGGCGAAGATGATGGACGAAAACGCCAAGCTGCCCGAGCCCAAGGACGTGCGGCTGGTGATGCACGACACCATGGTCGAGTCTGGCCTGCAGTCGGCGGCTCGCGCCCAGGAACTGGGTCTGCCGCAGGACAAGATCGTGATTTCGGTCAAGGTCTCTGAAGTGCAGGACCTGATCGCCTGCTACCGGCAGATTTCGGAGCGCAGCAACTATGCGCTGCACCTTGGGCTTACCGAAGCCGGCATGGGGTCCAAGGGCATCGTGGCTTCGGCTGCCGGGCTTGGTGTGCTGCTGCAGGAAGGCATTGGCGACACGATCCGCATTTCGCTGACGCCGGAGCCGGGCGGCGACCGCTCGAAGGAAGTCATCGTGGCGCAGGAAATCCTGCAAACCATGGGTATCCGCTCGTTTACCCCGATGGTGATTGCCTGCCCTGGTTGCGGACGCACCACCTCGACGGTGTTCCAGCACCTGGCGCAGGACATCCAGGGCTATCTGCGTGCCCAGCAGCCTGAATGGCGCAAGCTCTATCCGGGCTTCGAGGAGCTGCAGGTGGCAGTGATGGGCTGCATCGTCAACGGGCCGGGCGAATCCAAGCATGCCGACATCGGCATCTCGCTGCCCGGCACCGGCGAGACGCCGGCCGCCCCGGTCTTCATCGACGGCAAGAAGGCCGCGACGCTGCGGGGCCCGACCATTGCCACCGAATTCAAGGCGATGGTGCTCGACTACATCGAAAAGCGCTATGGCCGCCATCTCGGGGATACGGCCGCCGAATAGCCTTCAATGCGGACGGGAACCGCCGCCTAGCAGGCTCACCATC
>JAWVYF010000164.1:0-6638 GCA_033722845.1 Anderseniella sp.
CGAGTTTTACGGGCCCGGCCTCGGCAACCTGTCGCTGGAAGACCAGGCGACGATCGCCAACATGGCACCGGAATATGGTGCGACCTGCGGCTTCTTCCCGACCTCGAAGGAAACGCTGGAATACCTGACCGGGACCGGCCGGGCCAAGGCCCAGGTGGACCTGGTGGAGAAGTATGCCAAGACGCAAGGCATGTTCCGCACCAAATCGTCCGCGGACCCGGTGTTCACATCCACGCTGGAACTGGACCTTGGCGACGTGGTGCCTGCACTGGCCGGGCCGAAGCGGCCGCAGGACCGGGTGGCATTGTCTGAAGCATCGGAAAAGTTCACCGAGGCACTGGCTGAAATTGCAGGTGGTCCGAAGAGCAAGGCTGCCCCTTCGAAGAGCAAGGCCGAGGCGCTGATGGTGGCAGAAGGTGCCGGTCAGGCGGATCATCATACCCGCAAGTACAAGGTGAACGACGCCAACTTCGAGATCGGCCACGGTGACGTGGTCATCGCGGCGATTACCTCGTGCACCAACACATCCAACCCGTCGGTGATGATTGGCGCGGGCCTGCTGGCGCGCAACGCCAACAAGTTCGGTCTCAAGGTGAAGCCGTGGGTGAAGACGTCGCTTGCCCCGGGCAGCCAGGTGGTGACCGAGTACCTGAAGTCGGCAGGCCTGCAGAAGGACCTCGACAAGCTGGGCTTTGACCTGGTCGGCTATGGCTGCACAACCTGTATCGGCAACTCCGGCCCGCTGCCGGAAAACATTTCGCAAGCCATCAAGGACAACGATCTGGTGGCCTGCTCCGTGCTGTCGGGCAACCGCAACTTTGAAGGCCGGGTGAACCCGGACGTGCGCGCCAACTACCTGGCGTCGCCACCGCTCGTGGTGGCCTATGCGCTGGCCGGCACCATGAACATCAACCTGACCACCGATCCGATCGGCCACACGCCGAAAGGTGAGCCGGTGTATCTGAAGGATATCTGGCCGGATGCGAAGGAAGTGGCGGAGTTCGTGCGCAAGAACGTGACCCGCAAGGCCTATCAGGCGCGCTACAAGGACGTGTTCAAGGGCGACACCCAGTGGCGCAAGATCAAGGTCGATGGCGGCATGACCTATAACTGGGACGAAACCTCGACCTACGTGCAGAACCCGCCTTACTTCGAGGGCATGAAGATGGAGCCGGAGCCGGTTCAGGACATCGAGAATGCCCGCATTCTGGGTCTGTTCCTCGACTCGATCACCACCGACCACATCTCACCGGCCGGTTCGATCAAGGCGGAAAGCCCGGCAGGCGAGTATCTCACCAAACACCAGATCCGCCCGGTCGACTTCAACTCCTACGGTGCCCGGCGCGGCAACCACCAGGTGATGATGCGCGGCACGTTTGCCAACATCCGCATCAAGAACCAGATGCTGGACGGCGTCGAGGGCGGCTACACGAAGCATCATCCTTCCGGCAAGCAGATGGCGATCTATGATGCAGCCATGCAATACGCCAAGGACGAGGTGCCGCTGGTGGTGTTTGCCGGCAAGGAGTATGGCACCGGATCGTCGCGCGACTGGGCGGCAAAGGGCACGCGTCTTCTGGGCGTGCGTGCGGTGATTGCGCAGTCGTTCGAGCGCATTCACCGGTCAAACCTGATCGGCATGGGCTTGCTGCCGCTTCAGTTCGAAGGTGATGACAGCTGGCAGAACCTCGGGCTGAAGGGCGATGAGACCGTCACCATCAAGGGGCTGGCCGGCAAGATGAAGCCGCAGCAGACCTTTGACGTCGAGATCACCTCGGGTGGCAAGACGAAGACGGTCAAGGTGAAGAGCCGGATCGATACCGCGGACGAACTGGAATATTTCGTCAATGGCGGCATTCTGCCTTATGTTCTGCGTCAGCTTGCAGCCTGACCAGCAGGCTGGCTGACTTTGCGTCTTGCGTCAGCTTGCAGCCTGACAGACCAAGGCTGGCGACGAGGTAACAATTACGGGAGGCCGCACTCGCTGCGGCCTCACTCACTCGTGAGTGGCAGTTGAGCAAGAGTTCAGCGATAACACGTCCATGGCAATGAATACTGACATCAACCGGCGCGGATTTCTGGCATCCGGACTGGCGTGTGGCGCGGCGGCGGCAAGCGGTCTTGCGACTGGAGCTGCGAGCGCAACCGGCCGGCCGGCCCCGGTGTTCGTGGAACTGTTTACCTCGCAAGGGTGTTCGTCGTGCCCGCCGGCAGACAACTTCATGGGCGAGCTGGTGCATCGGCCGGGCGTCATCGCGGTGTCCATGAACGTGGATTACTGGAATTACCTTGGCTGGCGCGACACGCTTTCACAGCCGGTATTCACCAAGCGGCAGAAGGAATATGCCGCGCGGCGTGGTGACGGACAGGTCTATACGCCGCAAATGGTGATCAACGGCCGGACCCATGCCGTGGGTTCGCACCGCAGCAAAGTGCTTGACGTCATCGGCAAGCAAGCCTCGGTGCCGGACAGCTATTTCGTGCCAATCGGGATGTCGGCGCGTGGCAACGAGCTGGACGTGATAGTCGGCGGCGGCCCGACAGATCGCATTATCCAGGCTTCAACCGTCTGGATCATGTCGGTTCAACCGGAGGTGACGGTGAAGATCGGCCGTGGCGAAAACTCCGGCCACACAGTCACCTACCACAACGTGGTGCGCCAGCTGACGCCAGCAGGCATGTGGAAGGGTGACCCGATCAAACTCAGTCTGCCGAAGAAACAGATCGTTGACGGTCAGTCCAGCATGTGCGTGGCCGTGCTGCAGGGCGACAATGGCGGCGTCGTGCTCGGCTGCGCGAGCATGAGCGCGAGCAGTTGAACCATCCTGGTTTGGGTCCCGGAACTTGGTCCGGGGCATCTGAAACCTAAGACGCCTTTGATCTGCTGATCATTATTTCGCTCACGGCAGTTCGTGGTCCAGGGCCCACTCACGCCTGTGCGGGCGCGAGCAAAGCTCGCCTCGCGGTCGCTCGGTGGGAAGTATCCTAAAGGGGCTCTATTCTGTCAGAGGCCTTCGACGATGACGAACTGGCCATCGGCGGCGCCGGCGCGTTCGGCCTTTGCGGCGGTGTATTCCGGAGAGTTGTAGAACGAGCGGGCGGCGGTCATGTCAGGGAACTCCAGAATGACGACGCGCCGATTTTCGTCTTCGCCTTCGACGGTTTCTGTCGCGCCGCCACGGGCCAGATACTTGCCGCCATACTGGGCAATGGCAGCAGGCGCGAGCGCCTTGTAGTTCTCGTACTTGTCCGGATCGGTGACGTTGACGCGGGCAATCAGGTAAGCAGGCATGGTCTCAACTCCTTCACGTCAGGGCTTGATGGCAAATTTTGCCGGATCGACATTGGCGCCGCAAATGATGGCGCAAACCTTTTCGCCGCTCGCGGGCTTGTAGACGCCGTCAAGCAGGGCGGCCATTACGGCACAGGCACCGGGCTCGGCCATGATGCGGCAATTGTCCCACAGCCAGTGCTGGGCGCGGTCGATGGCATCGTCTGACACGAGCGCGTAGTCGGTGACATGGCGTTGGGCGATTTCGAACGGCAGGGTGCCGATGGTGGACGCGCCGAGCGAGTCGGCGGCGATGCCGGATACATCGACTTTGACCGGGTTGCCGGCAGCATGGGCTGCGTGCAGGGCGCACGATGTTTCAGGCTCGACCGAGACAGTGCGAATCCGGTCTTCGTACCAGCCGGCCACACCGGCGATGAGGCCACCGCCACCCACGGCGACCAGAACCGTGTCGAGGTCCGGTGCCTGTTGTTCCAGCTCGACTGCCAGGGTGCCCTGACCGGCGATGGTGGCAGGGGCGTCATAGGGGTGGATCTGAACCGCTCCTGTCTCAGCCACGTATTGCTCGCACAGCGCCTGGGCCTCGGCATAAACCGCACCGTCCTGCACCACTTCGGCGCCGTAGTGGCGGATGCGGGCGACCTTGGCAGGCGACGAGATGGACGGCACGAAGATGCGGGCTTTCAAACCAAGGGCCTGTGCTGCGCAAGCAACGGCAGCGCCATGATTGCCGCCGGAGGCCGCCGCGACGCCTGCCGTCCTCGCCACTTCATTGCCGATCAGCGAGTTGAAGGCACCGCGCGCCTTGAACACGCCTGCCAGCTGCAGATATTCGAGCTTCAGAGTGACCGGCTGTTCAATGCCGGGCAGGCGCACATCCATGATTGGCGTGCGGCGCAGCCAGGGTGCGATGCGGCCGTGGGCGGCGGAGATATCGTCTCGCGTTGTCATGGGGTGTCCGGTTTGGGTCTTTGCTGGTCAGGCGCTAATCTGCATGCGAAGCCCGCGGGCGTCAAACTCGGGATTGGCAGGCAGGGAAATGTGTTCACCACGCGCAATGCGGGCAGCAGACCAGGCGCAGGCACAGGCGTCGAGAATGTCGTCTTCAGCGACCTTTGATTTTGGCCACGACGGGTGTTGCAGGCGCGCGACGGGAAAGCCATTGCGGGCGAGCAGGTCCCGGCGCAGGGCCATGCCTTCGAGGTTGGGCCGTGACTTGATCTTCTTGGGCAGCGGGACCGGCTGGCACCCATTCATGGCCCAGAAGGCAAGCTCCGGATGGACCTCCCACACACGCGACTGCAGGTCCGGCGTGATCTCGTTGTCGATCTCGCGGATTTTCGGAAACAGCATGAAGCATTGTTTCGACACCTTGCGGGGCGGATCGG
The DNA here is from genome assembly GCA_033722845.1 of Anderseniella sp. GTDB lineage: Bacteria > Pseudomonadota > Alphaproteobacteria > Rhizobiales > Aestuariivirgaceae > Anderseniella. Next base: position 4,681 of record JAWVYF010000164.1, read on the forward strand.
AGTTGTCGAGGTTGACCCGGCACGAGGCGAAGTAGTCCTGCTCCATCACGGCGGCGCGTGACGGGACCGCAAAGACGGAGGACTGGCGTTGGCCCAGCCGCGCGCGGGTCTCGCGCTCGCAGGTGCGGCCCGAAAGTTCCGGCAGGCCGATGGGCATGTCGACGGCGATGGTGGCGGCGGCAGTTTCAAGTGCGGCGGAGAAGCCAGGGATCAGTTCAGCTTGAGGTGCGACGTCAGATTTTCCTGACCACGTCACCATCACCCAACCGGCCTTGCATCCATCCAGTCCTGCATATTTGGTGGTCGCAATGCCGGACGGAAAACCGGTAGCCACTTTTCCTGGCATTGCTCCCGACCCTACCCGACAGTTGTCATGCGTTTGTTGACCGGACGTGGACGATATTGCCGGTGTGCGGCGGAGCGTCGATCAGGTCGTTCCATTGGGCCAGGTCCAGCTCGTCGTGGCCCGACAGGTTGGTCGCCTCGATAACGCGGTAGACCGTATTGCCAGCGTGGATCAGGGCTTCGCGGGCGGATGATTTCAGAATGCGGGTGGCGAACACCCCGGCGAACAGGTCGCCGGTGCCGTGCGGCGGATCGGGCAGGGAAAGCGTTTCGTGAAGCGTGGCGTTGCGCGGTTCAACCAGCAGGTTGCCGATGCCGAGGTTTTCGCCAAATGCCGAGGTGACGGCGACATTCTCGGCCCCCAGCGAGCGGGCGGCATGGACAAGGCTGACGTTCTCGTTCCACTCACCACCGGTCAGCACGTTGAGCTCAAACCGGTTGGGGGTGATGATGTCGGCCAGCGGAATGAGGTGGGTCTTGATGGCTTCGATCACGTCAGCTGGCACGTAGGTGCCGCGCACATCACCACAGACCGGATCGACCAGCACCTGGAATTGCTGGCGTGCCTCGCGGATGCGCTGGATGAACGCCGCCGTCGCCTCGACCTGGCCGACATCGCGAAAGTAGCCGGTCATGACGAGGTCGATCTGCGCGCGCCAGTCGGCCCGCTCGAAGGCCGACAGCATGGCGTCAATGTCCTTTGCCGATGTCACAGGGCCGGGCGGGCGTCCGTGACCGGGATGGTGCGGCCACAGCACGGTCGGTACTTCCCACACATCGACACCCAGACGCCGGGCAGCAAAGGCGGCGGCGGTATTGCCGATATAGCCGCGCGAGATACGCGATGAGACGGAAACGATGGCCATGAGGTCTGCTGATCTGGCGATTCAGTTGGCGGGAACCCGCAGTATGGCCGAAGGAATGGCAGTGGGGGAAGGGGCCTCGACCAAAGCAGGCTTGTTATTGTGCGGCGCAATATCCTAAGACTGGCGGAAAGCCATGAACAAGCAGGGGCAAGCAGCCATGACAGTGAGGCCGCGCAGGAGCGTTTTGTACATGCCGGGGTCCAACGCCCGGGCGCTGGAGAAGGCCAAGTCGCTGCCGGCCGACACCCTGATCCTCGACCTTGAAGACGCCGTTGCACCGGACGCCAAGGCAGATGCCCGTGCTCAGGTGTGCGAGGCAGCGATGAGTGGTGAATACGGCACCCGCGAGCTGGTGATCCGCATCAACGGGCTGGACACGCAATGGGGTGCAGACGACCTGGCAGCGGCGGCGGAGGCCGGGCCGGCGGCAGTGCTGGTGCCGAAGGTGTCTCACCCGGACATAATAAAGCAGGTGTCGAAGGCGCTGGACGAGGCCGGTGCGGGAGAGCAGGTGCGCATCTGGGCCATGATGGAAACACCGCTTGCCATGCTGAACGCCAAGAAGATTGCCAAGGCAGCGAAGAAGCATGCGCGCTTCGAGTGCATGGTGATGGGCACCAATGACCTTGCCAAGGAAACCGGTGCCGACCTCGGCGAAGGGCGGGTTGCCATGCTGCCCTGGCTGATGACCTGCGTGGCGGCGGCGCGCGCCTTCGGTCTTGTTATCGTCGATGGCGTCTACAATGA
>JAWVYF010000165.1:0-6615 GCA_033722845.1 Anderseniella sp.
GGCACCCGGCCCGACTGCCTCATCCGGCTGCCTGAAAACGAAATGTCCATCGTCATCGATGCCAAGTTTCCGCTGGAGGCCTATAACGCACTGAAAAAGTGTGGCGGTGATGACGAGCTGAAGCCGCATCAGCAGCGCTTCCGGGCCGACGTGAGCAAGCACATCAAGGACATTTCGGAGAAGTATCTGATCAAGGGCGAGACCCATGAGACGGCGATCATGTTCGTGCCGTCGGAGTCGATCTATGCCGACCTGCACGAAAACTTCGAAGACGTGATCCAGCGCGCGCACCGGGCGCACGTCATCATCACTTCACCCAACGTTCTGATGCTGCTGGTGCAGACCATGCAGGCCGTGTTCAAGGATGCGCGCATGCGTGAGCAGGCCGTGGTGATCCAGACCGAGGTGGTGCGGCTGATGGAAGACGTCGGCCGCATGCACGATCGAGTGCTCGACCTGCAGCGGCATTTCGGCATGGCCGGCAAGGACATCGAGAAAATCGTCACCTCGTCGGAGAAGATTTCGCGGCGCGGGGCCAAGATCGAGCAGCTGGAGTTTGCCGAAGGCGATCCCGGCGGCACCAAAGAGGAACCAGCCGCGGCGCCACGGCTGGTTGCTGGTCGCTGAGCCTGTCAGGGGTGGGACAGGCCCGGCGGGGAATTGCGTCCGTCTGCTTATTCTGAGAGGTAGATCGCGGACGCAATCTGGTTCTTGATCTGCTCAAAGGCCTTGGTCAGGTCGTTCGAGTCCTCGGCCTCGAAGAAGTGCTTGTTGGGGTCGGTCGAGCAGTTCTTCAGGCGGTTTTCGGTGCCTGAGTCATCCAGCGCGAACGCAATTGTGATGACGGTAATGCCGGTAGCCTTCACATTGTCACACAGCTTCTCGAGGTTCTTTTCGCCATCACTGACCTTGCGGTTGCCGTTGCCCCCGAATGCCGGTTCGGTCTGCTGTCCATCGGTCAGCAGCACCAGGAACTTCTTGTTCTTCGTGTCCGATGCCGGGCGGGCCGCAAACGGTGCACCTGCATCCAGAACGTGCCAGCCGAACTCCATGCCGAGCGAGATATGCGTCCAGGCATAAGGCTTCATGTTCTCCAACTGACTGATTGTGCCGGCATGGTCGGAGGTCAGCTCGCGCACCTTGAGGCTTTTGGTCTGGTAGGCACCACACCCCCAAGCCTCGTGAACCGGCGCCTGTGGCTGGTTCCACTTGGAGTTGTCATTGCCAGGGATCGGCGCACTCACCTTGGTGTTGAACGGATACCGGCGGTCCTGTGTGCAGCCGGTCCAGGTACCAGAACCACCATCGCGGACCATGGTCGCTGGCAGCGAGGTGTAAACGTGGTGCGAAAACGGGACGAGGCCGAAGTGAACGTCCTTGTTGGAACCGTTCTCGGTCAGCCCGTTGACCATGTCGATGGCTGCATCCTTCATGGTCTGGTACTTTACCTTGCCTGCCGAGACTTCTTGCATCGATCCGGAGTAGTCCAGCACCAGGGCGATCTCGGCCTTTTGCTGCAGGCGCAAGGTCGCGGTGGAAGAACCGGTAACCTGCATGTCGTTGAAGCCACCGATCTTCATCAAGGTGGTTGGGATACTGCCCTGATAGGTCACCGTTACCGTGCCGTTGTCGAACTTGATGTCCGGCTTGCCAGCCATATTGCCCAACATGCTGCCCTTGATGTTGGTCTCAAATGCCTGCTCGGCCATCTTCTTGCGATCCGAATCGGAGACACTCGGGCCAGCGGCGGCGGCGGCCAGGGCGGCTGCATCCAGCGATGCCTGTACGTCGGCGCGGGCGGTACCGGCACGGAATGTATCCAGCGCGATGCCACCTGCCACGAAGAACGGAATGGCTGCAAGCCCGACGATCAGTGCCAGGGCACCACTGTCGTTGCGCGCAAAACGGGAAGTCGTGCGAAGCGCTGCCTTCCTGAGGTGGTCGAAACGGGTCTTCATGATACAGTTCCCTGCCTGGTTCGTGTGGCTGTGGCAGTGATTGCGTCCATTTTGTTCTGTTCCGGGACAATCGCTGCCGTATTGGTCCTTACGAAGCAACCAGCGGGCCGAACAGGTGCCAAACCACCCTTTCGGGCGGGAAAACAGGTTGTCAGGGTTTACAAAGGGTTAAGCCGGTGTGCCGGCGGCCTACAGGGCGCGCCGCGCCCGCACTGCAGCGGCAAGCGTGCCTTCGTCGAGGTAGTCCAGCTCGCCGCCCACCGGCACGCCGTGGGCCAGCCGTGTTACGGAGATGCCGGTGTCTTCAAGCTGGTCCATGATGTAGTGCGCGGTGGTCTGGCCATCGACCGTCGCGTTGACGGCGATCATCACCTCGCGCACCTCGCCCGTCTGCACCCGGTCGATCAGCGAGGCGATACGCAGATCTTCCGGGCGTACGCCCTCGATTGCAGACAAGGTGCCGCCCAACACGTGATACATGCCCTGAATGGCACCGGCGCGCTCCAGCGCCCACAGGTCGCCTACCTCCTCGACTACGCAGATCAAGGAGCGGTCACGGCGCGGATCAGCGCACAGGGTGCACGGGTCGGACACATCGACGTTGCCGCACTGGCTGCACTCGGTCACCTTGTCGAGGACATCGGCCAGCGAGGCCGACAAGGGCTGCATCAGTTTCTCACGGTTCTTGACCAGATGAAGCGCGGCGCGGCGTGCCGAGCGCGGCCCAAGCCCTGGCAGCCGCGACAACAGCTGGATCAGCCGCTCGATCTCCGCACCGACAACCTTGTTCGACATATGGCTCAGACCGCCCGCACCAAACTTGGGTCACATGCCCGGCATCTTGAAGCCGGGTGGCAACGGCAGGCCACCGGTGACTTCCTTCATCTGGTCGGCAACGGCCTGCTCCACCTTGGCGCGCGCCTCGTTGTAGGCGGCCATCAGCAGGTCCTCGAGGATCTCCTTCTCCTCCGGCTTCATGAGGCTGTCGTCCACCTCGACCTTCTGCATGAGGTTCTTGCCGTTCAGCGTAACCTTGACCATCCCTGCCCCAGCCTGACCGGTGACCGTCAATTCATCCAGGCGCGCCTGCATGTCCGCCATTTTGGACTGCATTTCCTGCACCTGCTTCATCATGTTTCCAAGGTTCTTCATCACTCACTCCAGCAATCAGCCAACTTCAATTCTCAAAGCCATCATCATCGGCATCCGAAACCGCGTCATCGCCATCGCTGCCAACATCATCCTGCAGATCAGCAAGATTGCGGACCTCAACGATTTCGGCGCCAGGGAAACTGGCCAGGACCTTCTGCACATCTTCATTGCCACGCACCTCGCGGAACAGGTTGTCTTTCTGCTCGCGGCGCTGCTCGGCAATGGTCTGACCTGCCTCTACCGAGGCAATGGAGACAATCCAGCGTTCGCCCGTCCATGCTTCCAGCCGGCGCGACAGGTCGTTGGCAATGCCCACGGGTGCGCCATCGGTGAGCGCGATCTCGATACGGCGTTCTCCCAGCGACACCGGGGACACATACCGCTCCAGGTCGGATTGCAATTTGATGTCTCGTTTGGACTGCACATAGTCCACCAGCGCCTGAAAGCTGGCAAAAGAACGCGGGGCGGGCGCAGGAGCTGCCGACTGGCCCTCACTTGCAGCGTCATTCAACTGCGGCGCAGCTGCGGTCATGACAGGCGCGTGCGTGGTGGGCGGCGTTGTGGGTGCTGCATTGCCGGACGGCTGCGACGAGCCGACTGCGCTTTCACCTCCGGGGCCACCCGCAGAAGCAGACTGCACACCGGCAGCAGCAGGGCCTGTGCCCTGGCCAGCCTTGACGATGCGGGCCAACTCCTCCGTTGTGGGCATGTCGGCCACATGACAAAGCCGAATCAGCAGCATCTCGGCGGCCATCATAGGATTTGGCGCGGTGGATACCTCGTCCAGCCCTTTCAGCAACATCTGCCAGGTGCGGGCCAGCACCGGCATGGCAAGCTTTTCAGCAAACTCCAGCCCGCGGCTGCGCTCTTCCTGGGAAACGGCTGCGTTGTCTGCCAGCTTTGGCGAAACCTTCAGTTTGGTGGTCCAGTGCGTGAAACCGGCGAGGTCGGTCATCACCACTTCCGGATCAGCCCCAAGTCCGACCTGCTGTTCCAGCTCATCAAGGGCAGCCGGAGCATCGCCGCGCATCAGCGCATCGAACAGGTCGATGATCCGGGCGCGGTCGGAAAGCCCGAGCATGGACTGTACATCAACGGCCAGAACCTTGTCAGAGCCATAGGCGATCGCCTGGTCAAGCAGCGACAGACCATCGCGCACAGACCCTTCCGCCGCACGCGCGATCATGCGCAACGCCTCATCCTCGGCGCTGACGTTTTCGCGTTCGCACACGTTGGACAGATGCTGGACAAGCAATCCGGCATCCAGACGGCGCAAATCGAACCGCTGGCAGCGCGACAGGACGGTGACGGGAACCTTCCGGATTTCGGTGGTGGCGAAAATGAACTTCACATGCGGAGGCGGCTCTTCCAGCGTCTTGAGCAGCGCGTTGAAGGCAGCCGTCGACAGCATGTGCACTTCGTCGATGATGTAGACCTTGTAGCGGGCGGAAGCCGGCTTGTACTTCACCGCATCGTTGATCTCGCGGACATTGTCCACCCCGGTGTGTGAAGCCGCATCCATCTCGACCACATCAACATGGCGGCTTTCCAGAATGGCGTCGCAATGACGGCCCTTTACAGACAGGTCAACCGACGGGCCAGTGTCTTCGCCTTCGACAGGCACATAGTTCAGCGCGCGCGCAATGAGCCGCGCGGTGGTGGTCTTGCCGATGCCTCTTACACCGGTGAGCATGTAGGCTTGCGCAATCCGGCCTGACGCGAACGCGTTCTTGAGCGTGCGCACCATGGCATCCTGGCCGATCAGGTCTTCGAAGGTTTGCGGACGGTACTTGCGGGCGAGCACCCGGTAGGGGGCTTGCGGTTCCAGTTCTGTTTGAGTGCTGTCCGCCATCGCGCCCCGTTTGCGCACCTGTCTGGAAGTTGCCCGGAATAAAGTGGGAGGCTGGACGGGCAACCCGGGTACGACTCGTTGGGGCTGCTTCCTTCCGGACCTGACCCGGTTGGCGAGCGACACGTCTGCTGCCAACCTCCCGCCTTCTATATCGGACGGATAGACAGCAGATGCAAGGCCCGCATGAGGGGTTGTGCACTTGCCAGCCGCAGGCACAAGTGGCACACCGCACCTGTACCTTCCGCCCGAGCGACCTTCACGAGCAAACGCAATCCATGTCACGCACCACACCTGCCTTCATTGATGGAGCCCTCGACCGGCTGTCCGGCCACCGCAATGAACCGGGCCGGATGGAGGAACTGCTCACCAGCCCGAAAGCGCGCATTGCCGTTTTCGCTGCCGACAAACTGGTGATGAACGTGTGTGACGGTGGCAATAGCGGCATCCGCTGGTACGCCAGAGACGAGTTGCCCGAACTGCTTGACGGGGTTTCGCCTGTGCTGTTGGGCGTGGACGGCACGGGCGTGGCGCACTTTGCCGCCCAGGCAAAAGACCCTGAGCTTGCCCTGAATGAAGACCTCACCGCCATCGACCTGCGCTCAATCGCGCTGCAGGGGCTGGTGGATGACAGCTACCTGGGTGTGGCCGCGCAGGCGCGCGCCCTGCTACATTGGCACACACGGCACCGGTTCTGTGCCAACTGCGGTGCTGCCACCGAGCCCAGCGATGCCGGCTACAAGCGCGTGTGCCTTTCTTGCGCGGCTGAACACTTCCCGCGCACTGATCCGGTTGTCATCATCGCCGTAACGCGCGGCGACAAGATGCTGCTCGGCCGCTCGGCCCGGTTTTCACCCACCATGTATTCGACACTTGCCGGTTTCGTTGAGCCGGGCGAGACCGCGGAAGACGCGGCCCGGCGCGAGGTGTTCGAGGAGGCCGGTATCAGGGTGGGCAGGATCGATTACGTGATGAGCCAGCCGTGGCCGTTTCCGGCCAACCTCATGATCGGTCTGGTGGGTGAGGCGGAAAGCGAGGCAATCACCATTGACCCGGACGAACTGGCCGATGCGCGCTGGTTCAGCCTGGATGACGTGCGCGCCATGAACGAGGGCCGCCATGCAGAAGGGCTTGAAATCCCGCCTTCGATCTCGATTGCGCATCATCTGATCCGCAAGGTGATCGGTTGACGCGCCTGGACCTGGCGGGTCAGGCTGACGTATCCATCGCCTCTCGCTTGCGGGCCAGCTCTTCACGATAGGCGCCCGCCCTGTACACCCCCAGCACCCGCAGCGACGAGGTGAAGAATTCCAGCTCTTCCAGTGCCAGCCGGACGGGTCTGTCCTGCGGGTGGCCCTCGATGTCAGCATAGAACTGTGCGACGTTGAAGGTGCCGTCGACGTAGGATTCGAGTTTGATCATGTTCACGCCGTTGGTGGCAAAACCGCCCATGGCCTTGTAGAGGGCGGCGGGCACGTTGCGCACGGTGAATATGAACGAGGTGATGACCGGTGCTTCATCAGGCGTTGCATCATCAGGCTCGGCAGACATGACCACGAAGCGCGTGGTGTTATGGTCCTCGTCCTCGATATCGGGACGCAGGACCTCAAGACCGTAGATTTCAGCGGCCTTGGCCGACGCGATGACGGCGGTGGA
>JAWVYF010000166.1:0-6593 GCA_033722845.1 Anderseniella sp.
AAGGACGTGCCGCGTAACCTCTACCACATCCAGTGGAAGTTTCGTGACGAGGTGCGCCCCCGCTTTGGCGTGATGCGTGGCCGTGAATTTCTGATGAAGGATGCCTATTCGTTTGACCTATCGGCAGAAGCCGGGCGGCATTCGTACAACAAGATGTTCGTGTCGTACCTGCGCACATTCGCCCGCATGGGCCTCAAGGCCATTCCGATGCGGGCCGAGACCGGCCCGATTGGTGGCGACATGAGCCACGAATTCCTGATTCTGGCGGATACCGGCGAGTCAGAAGTGTTCTTCGACAAGGCATTCCATGAGTTCGACTGGTCGGCTTTCGATATCGACTATGACGATGTGGACGCGGTGGCCAAGGTGGTTGAGGACTTCACGTCGAAATATGCTGCCACCGATGAGATGCACGACGAGGCGGAGTTCAACAAGTTGCCGGACAGCCAGCGCCTGTCAGGGCGCGGTATCGAGGTTGGTCACATCTTCTTCTTCGGCGACAAATATTCGAAGCCGCTGGGCTGCCAGGTGCAGGGGCCGGACGGCAAGCCGGTCAATATCCAGTCCGGCTCATATGGCATCGGTGTTTCACGGCTGGTGGGCGGCATTATCGAGGCGAGCCATGATGATGCTGGCATCATCTGGCCGGAAGCGGTCGCACCTTTCCGCCTGGGGCTGATCAACCTCAAGGCTGGCGATGAAGAGACCGACAAGGCGTGTGACGAGCTGTACAGCCTGTTCCAGGCCCAGGGCAACGAAGTGCTTTATGATGACACCGACAACCGGGCCGGCGGCAAGTTTGCCACAATGGACCTGATCGGGGTGCCTTGGCAGGTGATCATCGGTCCGCGCGGCCTCAAGGAAGGCAAGGCGGAAGTGAAGAATCGCGCTACTGGTGAGCGCGAAGATGTTTCGCTGGACGCGTTGAAGTCGCGTTTTGCAAGCTGACCGACAAGAGCCGAGGCTGAACCATGGCAGAGCCAAGCACTGACACCGCGCCATTTTCGGCCTTTGAGCGGATGATTGCAGGCCGCTACCTCAGGGCGCGGCGCAAGGAAGGCTTCATCTCGGTCATTGCCGGGTTCTCATTTATCGGCATCCTGCTGGGCGTGGCGACGCTGATCATTGTGATGGCGGTGATGAACGGGTTTCGCACCGAGCTGCTCAACAAGGTGCTCGGGTTCAACGGCCATGCGATGGTGTATTCGGCCAACGCCAACCCGATACCGGATTTCAAGGAGCGGGCGGAAAAACTGCAGGCGGCCCCAGGCGTTGTGCGCGCCATTGCGTTTACCGAAGGCCAGGCCATGGCATCGTCAGCGCGGACATCAACCGGCGTGCTGGTGCGTGGCATGAAGCTGGAGGACTTGAAAAAGCTGACCAGTGTCAACAACGAGAAACTGCGTGGCTCGCTCGACACATTCGACGAAGCCAATGGGGTGGCGATTGGCTACCGGCTGGCCTGGAAGCACGGGTTGAATATCGGCGACCAGATTACGCTGGTATCGCCGGAAGGCCCGGCGACAGTTTTCGGAACCGCGCCGCAGATCCGCTCGTACCCGATCATCGCGACATTCGAAATCGGCATGTCGGAGTATGATGGCTCGGTGATCTACATGCCGATGCCGCAAGCGCAGGAGTTTTTCGGGCAGGAAGACGGGGCCAGCGCCATCGAGGTGATGGTGGAAAACCCGGACAGGATCGACGAATACATTCCCGGCATGGCGCAATCGGCCGGAGCCGATCTGCAGTTCGTGACCTGGAAGACCTCCAACCAGACCTTCTTCAATGCGCTTCAGGTAGAGCGCAACGTGATGTTCCTGATCCTGACGCTGATCATCCTGGTGGCGGCGCTCAACATCATTTCCGGCCTCATCATGCTGGTGAAGGACAAGGGCAAGGATATCGCCATCTTGCGCACCATGGGGGCGACGCGCGGGTCCATACTGCGCATCTTCTTCATGACTGGCGCTGCAATCGGTCTGGCCGGTACGCTGGCCGGCATCGTACTTGGGGTGGTGATCTGCCTGAACATCGAGAATATCCGGCAGGGTCTGTCATGGCTGTCCGGCAAGGAGCTGTTCTCGCCGGAGCTTTATTACCTGTCGCGCATGCCGGCGGAGATGAACGTCAACGAGACAATCATGATTGCGCTGATGGCTATCGGGCTATCGTTTATCGCAACAATCTATCCTGCCCGGCGCGCGGCGAAGCTCGATCCGGTGGAGGCGCTACGCTATGAATGACATGCAACGCGGCGTGCCGTCTCCTGCCTTGCGGCTGGATGCCATCGGGCGGACTTACAGCCAGGGCCATCGCACAATCGACGTGTTCAAGAACCTCTCGCTTGATGTCTATCCAGGTGAGGTGGTTGCCCTGGTCGGTCACTCCGGTACCGGCAAGTCGTCGCTGCTGCACATTGCTGGCCTGCTGGAAAAGCCGACGGCGGGGCATGTGTTCGTGGCCGGGCAGAACTGCACCCAGCTTGAAGACAATGCGATGACGCGGGTCCGCCGTCTGGGGATCGGTTTTGTTTATCAGTTTCATCACCTGCTGCCGGAATTCTCCGCGCTGGAAAACGTGGTCATGCCGCAACTGATTGCCGGTGCCGACCGGGCTGATGCCGAGGCGCGTGCCGGCCATCTGCTGGACCGGCTGGGCTTGTCAAAGCGCGCCGGTCACAGACCGGCAGAATTGTCCGGCGGTGAACAACAGCGCGTGGCGATTGCCCGCGCGCTGGCCAACCGGCCGTTGTTGTTGCTTGCCGACGAACCCACGGGTAACCTTGACCCCGAGACAGCGGGGCGGGTGCACGGAGAGTTTCTGGCACTCATTCGCGACGAGGGGCTGGCGGCGCTGATCGCTACCCACAATCTCGAGCTTGCCCGCAGCATGAGCCGCGTGGTGCAGCTGAGCGGTGGTCAGTTGGTGGAGATTTGAGTTCATGAAGGCGGTGTTTCATCACAACCAGTTGCTGCACTACCCGAAGCGGTATTTGCAGCGCGGGCATATTGTCGAGTTTCCCGAGCAGCCCGAACGTGCCAAGCGGCTGTTGCGCGGGGCCAAGGCAGCCGGTGTAGAGATGCATGCCGCGCGGGCCCATGGTGATGCGCACATTCTGGCGGTCCACACGCCGCGGTATGTGAAGTTTCTGTCCAATGCATGGCGCAAGTGGAACCGGCCCAAGGGCAAGGCCTACGAAGAGATGATGGCCTCGATCCGCCCGGTGGAGCGTCCGGCGCGCTATCCGTCCGACATTCTGGGTCAGGCCGGCTGGCACCAGATGGACTTTTCCTGTCCGATTACCGAACAGACCTGGACGTCGGTCAAGGCGTCGGCTGACTCAGCACTTTCTGCTGCCGAGCTGGTGGCCGAGGGTGAGAAGGTTGCCTATGCGCTCTGCCGTCCGCCGGGGCACCACGCCTATGCCGACCGGGCAGGCGGGTTCTGCTTCCTGAACAACTCGGCCATCGTTGCGCAGTACCTGCGCCAGTCGTGGGACCAGGTTGCGATACTCGATATCGACGTGCACCACGGCAATGGCACGCAAGGCATCTTCTATGATCGCTCGGACGTGCTGACGGTGTCGATCCACGCTGATCCGAAGAAGTATTATCCGTATTATTACGGCTACGAGACGCAGCGTGGCAAAGGCAAGGGCACCGGCTACAACATCAATATTCCCGTGCCGGTAAAGTCCGACGATGAGGTTTGGATGGGAGCGCTAGAGCTGGCGCTCGGCGAGATCAGGGATGCCGCGCCAGGTGCGCTGGTGATTGCGCTTGGGCTGGACGCCCACGAGGCGGACCCACTGGCAGGCGGTGCTGTCACCACGGCCGGGTTTACCCGTATGGCCAATGCCATCTCAAAGCTCGATCTGCCGACGGTTATTGTTCAGGAGGGCGGTTATCTGACCGACGATCTGGAGAACAATCTGACCGCGTTCCTGAAAGGTTTTGGTGGGTAACGGCGACACGGCGTGGGCATAGGCGCCGGACCGCGCTAAAGTCGCCGTCATGTCCGATTCATCCAGCACCAGCTTCATCCACCTGCGTACGCACTCGGCCTACTCGCTGTCCGAAGGCGCGTTGCCGATCAAGTTGCTCGGCAAGCTGGCTGTTCAGCACAAGATGCCGGCGCTCGCCATTACCGATACCGGCAACCTGTTCGGTGCGCTGGAGTTTGCCGATGCGATGAAGGGGCAGGGCGTGCAGCCGATTGTTGGGTGCACTCTGCTGGTGGATTGCGGAGATGGACCGGAAGGGCCGCAGAAGACCAATAACAGTCTGGAGCTTTCCCGTCTGGCGCTCATTGCCAAGGATGAAGCGGGTTACGGCAACCTGATGAAGTTGTCGAGCAAAGCCTATCTGGCGGCGCCCGACGGTGAATTGCCTCATGTGACGCTCGACGACATCGCCCGGCACAATGCGGGTGTGATTTGCCTGAGCGGCGGACCTGGGGGGCTGATCAACCGCCCGTTGGTCGATAACCAGATGACGCTTGCCTCGAAGCGTTGTGTGCGCCTGCTCGAGATATTCGGCGACCGTCTGTACATCGAGTTGCAGCGCCACGGCATGGATGAAGAACGCGCTGCGGAGCCGGGCCTGATTGACCTCGCCTACGATCTGGGCATCCCGCTGATTGCCACCAATGAGCCGTATTTTGCCACCGTGGACGACTTTGCGGCTCATGATGCACTCATATGCATTGCCGAGGGCGAGGTGATTGCCAATGACGACCGCCGTCGGCTGACGCCTGACCATTACTTCAAGTCTCAATCGGAAATGGTGAGTCTGTTCGCCGACTTGCCGGAAGCTGTTGAGAATACGGTCGAGGTTGCGCGGCGGTGCTCGTGGTTCCCACATGGCCGTGATCCGATTTTGCCGAAGTTCACTTCCGGCGAAGATGCCCGCGACGAGGCCGAGGAGCTGCGCGTGCAGGCGCGTGAAGGGCTTGCCGCCCGGCTCGATGCGCTGGGACTGGCGGAGGGGTTTACCCGCGAGGACTACGAGAAGAAGCTGGAATATGAGCTCGACGTCATCTGCTCAATGGACTTTCCGGGCTACTTCCTGATCGTTGCCGACTTCATCAAGTGGTCCAAGTCGCAAGGTATTCCGGTGGGACCGGGGCGTGGTTCAGGTGCCGGTTCCGTGGTGGCGTGGGCGCTGACCATCACCGACCTTGATCCGCTTCGCTTCAATCTGGTGTTTGAACGCTTTCTGAATCCGGAACGCGTATCGATGCCTGACTTCGATATCGACTTCTGCCAGGACAGGCGCGACGAGGTGATCGCATACGATCAGAAGAAGTATGGCGAAGACCAGGTTGCCCAGATCATCACGTTCGGAAAGCTGCAGGCGCGCGCGGTGTGCCGTGATGTGGGCCGCGTGTTGCAGATGCCTTATGGCCAGGTGGACCGGCTTTGCAAGCTGATCCCCAACAATCCGGCCAATCCGGTGACGCTGCAACAGGCCATTGACGGTGAACCGCGCCTGCAGGAAGAACGCCGGGCTGACGAGACCACGGCAACCATGCTTGAGATCGCGCTCAAACTGGAGGGCCTGTACCGGCACGCTTCGACCCACGCAGCAGGCGTGGTGATTGGTGACCGTCCGCTGGACGAATTGGTGCCGCTCTACCGCGATCCGCGCTCGCCCATGCCGGTGACGCAGTTCAACATGAAGCTGGTCGAGAAAGCCGGGCTGGTAAAGTTCGACTTTCTTGGCCTGAAAACACTTACCGTTCTGGACAAGGGCGTGAAGCTGTTGGCCCAGCGCGGTGTTGAGGTGGACATGGCGGCGCTGCCGCTGGACGACGAGCACACCTACGAGTTGCTCAAGCGGGCTGAAACGGTAGGCGTGTTCCAGCTGGAAAGCTCTGGCATGCGCGATCTGATCCGCAAGGCGGAGCCCGGCAATATCGAGGACATTATCGCTCTTGTGGCGCTCTATCGACCCGGGCCGATGGAGAACATCCCGAAGTACATCGCCTCCAAGAAGGGCGAAGAAGCGCCGGAATTCCTGCACGAAAAGCTGACCCATGTGGTCGAAGACACCTATGGGATCATCATCTACCAGGAACAGGTGCTGCAGATTGCGCAGGTGCTTGCCGGTTACTCGCTCGGCGAGGCTGATCTTCTGCGTCGCGCCATGGGCAAGAAGATCCAGGCCGAAATGGACGCCCAGAAAGAGCGCTTCGTGCGTGGTGCGGTGGAAAATGGCGTCGACAAGGGGCAGGCGGAAAACATCTTCGAGCTTGTGAACAAGTTCGCCGGCTATGGCTTCAACAAGGCGCACTCAGCCGCTTATGGCGTGGTCGCCTACCAGACCGCCTGGTTGAAGGCCAATCACCCGGTGGAGTTCCTGGCGGCGTCCATGTCGCTTGATCGCGGCAACACCGACAAGTTGCTTGTATTCAAGCGCGAGGCTGACCGCATGGAAGTGCCGGTGAATCCGCCGTGCGTGAACCGGTCCGGCGTGGATTTCTCGGTCAAGGATGGCGCCATCCAATACTCGCTGGCAGCACTGAAAAACGTTGGCGAACATGCTGTCGAGCATATTGTTGAGGTGCGCGAGGAGGGCGGGCCGTTCAAG
>JAWVYF010000167.1:0-6590 GCA_033722845.1 Anderseniella sp.
AGCATCTCACGCGGGGCCGCGCCAATTCGCTGCGGCTGGCGATTTCGGGTCAGCTGGGCGAGGGCGCGCTGACCAGTGATGCCATGGCGGATGCCATGAAGCTGTGCGTCGGCTGCAAGGCGTGCAAGCGCGAATGCCCGACCGGCGTGGATATGGCGCGGATGAAGATCGAGGTAGCTGCCCAACGGGTGGCAAAGGTCGGCCTCAGCTTGCGCGACAAGCTGGTGGCGCACTTGCCGCGCTATGCGCCGCTGGCGGCGAAGCTGCCGTGGCTGGCGAACATGCGCGATACGGTGCCGGGGCTGGCGGCTTTCAGCGAGGCGGTTGCCGGTCTGTCGAAACACCGTAGCCTGCCCAAGTGGCGCGCTGACGTATATCGGCACGGGCAACAGGCAGGCCCGGCGGACGGCACGCCGGTGATCCTGTTCGCAGACACATTCAATACCTACCACGAGGCGGAAAACCTGCGTGCCGCGCGCGCTGTGCTGGCGGCAGGCGGCTTCCGGGTGCATTCGCCACTGCCTGATGGTGAAACGCGGCCGCCTTGCTGCGGCCGTACCTACCTGGCCGCAGGACTTGTAGATGAAGCTCGAAAGGAAGCTCGCCGCCTCATAGAAGCCTATCTGCCGCTGGTGCGGGCAGGCGCGAAGATTGTGGGGCTGGAGCCCTCCTGCCTGCTGACCCTGCGCGATGAGCTGACCGTGATGAAGCTGGGCGCTGAAGCTGAGGAGATTGCCGGTGCCGCGATGATGTTCGAGGAGTTTATCGTCGCCAACAGTGATCGTTTCAGCTTCAGGCCGATTGGGCGCAAGGCGTTGCTGCATGGCCACTGCCACCAGAAGGCGCACAATGTGATGGGGGCTGTCACGGGCGCACTCAAGCTGGTGCCGGGGCTGCAGGTAGAGGCAATTGAAAGCTCGTGTTGCGGCATGGCCGGAGCATTCGGCTACCAGGCCGAAACATACGAGGTGTCAAAGGCAATGGGCGAGCTCAGCCTGCTGCCTGCCGTGCGCGCAGCAGAATCGGATACACTCATCATCGCTGACGGTACGTCCTGCCGTCACCAGATTTCGGACGGGGCAGCGCGCGAGGCCATGCATGTGGCGCGCGTGCTGGAGATGGCGCTGGCAGAGGGAGGAACCCCATGAACGTGGCAATGGACGACGCCATAGTAAGGCGCTCCCTGCACGACGAACTGGTCGAGCGGCTGCAGCGGCTCATCATCGAAGGCGACCTGACGCCCGGCGAGAAGGTGCCGGAGAAAGAGCTGTGCGAGCGGTTCAACGTGTCGCGCACGCCGATGCGCGAGGCGTTGAAGGTGCTTGCAAATGCCGGGCTCGTCACGCTGACCCCCAACCGCGGCGCGTCGGTAACGGCGGTCACGGTGGAGGATCTGCAGGAAGTGTTTCCGGTCATGGGCGCGCTGGAGGCGCTGTCTGGCGAGCTCGCATGCGAGAAGATCTCCGACGAGGAACTGGCTGCTGTGAGAAAGCTGCACGAGGACATGGTAGGCCACTACAAGGCGCAGCGCTTGCCGGAATATTTCAAGACCAACGAGGCGATCCATACGGCTATCCTGACCGCCGCCCACAATGAGACGCTTGCCGCACAGCACGCCATGCTGTCGGCGCGGGTTCGCCGGGCGCGCTACCTTGCCAACATGACGCGCGAGCGTTGGGACAAGGCGGTAGCCGAGCATGAGGACATCCTGGCAGCGCTCGAGGCGCGCGATGGTCCGCAGCTTGGCAAGATCCTCAAAAGGCACCTGAAGAACAAGCTCGATACGGTCTCGGAGTGGTTAAGGGCCAACGGCTGAACGGTCGCCGCTCATTCGGAGATCGCTTGACAGGATTTCTCATAAGCTGATCTGGTGTCGTATGAGGTCTGCCCGGGCTGGCAGATCTGAAACGGCGGAAGCTCATGTCCAGCGCCATTGATTTCATTCACGACACCTCGTTTGACGGCTTGCTGCCGGGACTCGCAGATGAGGCTATCCGCTGCCTTGCCGATACGCTGGGCGTAGCAGCTGGCGGCAGCTGTACACAGCTGTCTCGCATCATCCGCAATCATGCGGCACGGCAGTTTGCCGGTGGCCGGTCGGCAATCTGGTGGGACGGGCGCGTGGCAAGTCCGGCAGGGGCTGCCCTCGCCAACGGCATGACCATTGACGCGCTTGACGCGCATGATGGTCACAAGCTGACCAAGGGCCATGTCGGTTGCGGGGTCATCCCGGGTCTGATTGCGGTCATGCAGGAGGAGGGCGAAACCTGCCCGCGCGAACTGCTGACCAGCATCGCGATCGGCTACGAGATCGGCACTCGCGCCGGTATCGCATTGCATGCCAGTGCGAGCGACTATCATACGTCTGGTGCGTGGGTTGCCTTGGCGGTGGCGGCCCTGGGCGCGCGACAGCTCGGCCTGACCACCTCGCAAACGCGCGAGGCGCTGGGCATTGCAGAATATCACGGGCCGCGCAGCCAGATGATGCGCTGCATTGACCACCCGACCATGGTCAAGGACGGCTCGGGCTGGGGAGCGATGGCGGGCGTATCTGCGGCCTATCTGGCGGCGGACGGATTTACCGGCGCGCCTGCGGTCACGGTGGATAGTCCCGCACTTGATCATGTCTGGTCTGATCTGGGGCAAACCTGGCGCATCCGAGAGCAATACATCAAGCTGTATCCGGTCTGCCGCTGGGCGCAGCCGGCAGTGGAGGCTGTGCTTGCGCTAAAGCATGAACACAGGTTCGAGGCGAAGGATGTGGCGGCTGTTTCCATTGCCACGTTTCACGAGGCAAAGCGGCTGGCGACCATTCCTGACAATACCGAACAGGCGCAATACTCGCTGCCGTTTCCGGTGGCAGCCGCCCTTGTCCGCGGTGCGCTCGGCGTGGATGAAGTGACCGGCAGTGGCTTGCATGACCGTGAGATCAGGCGCATGGCGCAGATGATCGAGATCACTGAAACGGACGAGTTCAATGCAGCGTTCCCGGCCAGCCGTCTTGCCAGTGCCACCATCAGGCTGCGCGATGGCCGTGAGGTCACGTCAGGTGCGACCCAAGCCAAGGGCGATCCGGAACACCGGCTGCCGGATAAAGCCGTCTGGAGCAAGTTCGATGCCTTGACCCGCCCGGTCCTCGGCGCGGAGCGCTCAGGCGCATTGCGCGACTGCATTGCCGGTCTCAAGGCAACGGAAAGCAACGGGCAGCTGTTTGAAGTGCTGGCGGCGGACGCATCTGGTTCTGCAATGCAGGCGGTGAACTTCTGAACAGCCCTACTGCGCGTCGAAGTCGAGCACCAGCTTGTCGGTCTCCGGCCGGGCCTGGCAGGCGAGAATGAAACCGGCTTCCAGTTCCCACGGCTGCAGCGACCAGTTCTGGTCCATCGAGGCCTTGCCTTCCACCACCTTGCAGCGGCAGGTGCAGCACATGCCCCCGGCGCATGAATAGGGGATCTCGATCCCGTCGCGCTGGGCAGCGGCCAGCACTGTCTCATTTGCCGGATCGACCTTCAGCCTACGCCGGGTGCCATCCAGAACGACCTCGACATCGCTGCCTGCTACTGCTGACTTGACCGGTGCATGCTCTCCCGATGATTTGCCGTAGGGCGTCGGCGTGAAAATCTCAAACCGGATATTCTCAAGTGCCATGCCCATGTCGGTGAGGGCTTTTCGCAGCGCCTTGGTCATGGGGGCAGGTCCGCACAGGTAGGCGGCGTCATAGGCCGAAATGTCGATCAGCTTGCGCGCCTGCATGTCGGCAAGCTTTGTTGCATCAACGCGTCCCGACAGGATTTCGGCGTCCTCGTCTTCCTCGGACAGCACATGCAGCAGGTTGAGCCGGGTGAGATAGGTATCCTTGAGCGCATCAATCTCCGACCGGAACATCACGCTGTCCACGTTGCGGTTGGCGTAGATCAGTGTGATGTGTGCGGCCCGGTTACCTGCCAGCACCGACTTGATGATCGACAGCACCGGGGTGATGCCAGAGCCTGCCGCGATCATCAGGAAGTGCCAGTCATGGCCGGGCTCGGCGGTGAACCGCCCGCCGGGGGGCGCCACCTCGATCCGGTCGCCGGGCTTCAGTGCTTGCGCAAAGCTGGAGAACGCGCCGCCCTCGACGTGCTTCACGCCGATCTCCAGGCCTTCGCCCGGTGCGCAGCAGATCGAGTAGCTGCGTCGCACTTCCTCACCGTTCAGCCTGGTGCGCAGGGTCAGGTACTGACCAGGCTTGAACGTAAACTCGGCCTTCAGGGCGTCGGGCAGCTCAAAGCGGATTGCCTTGGCATGGGCGGTCTGCGGGCGCACCGCAGCAACGGTCAGCTCGTGAAACTGTTGTTCTGCCATCAGGCTCACCTCAAATGCATTTGAAATAGTCGAAAGGCTCGGCGCACGCCTTGCAGGTGTAGTGCGCCTTGCAGGGCGTGGAGCCGAACTCGGACACCTTGTGCGTGTCGGGCGAGCCGCATCGTGGGCAGTTGACCACCGTTTCGCCGAACAGCGCCATCTTCGAGTTGGACGCATTGACGGGCGGCGCGATGCCGAAGGCGCGCAGCTTCTCGCGGCCTTCTTCCGTGATCCAGTCGGTGGTCCATGCAGGCGACATGACCCGTTCAATGCGCGGCTCGAAGCCTGCTTCGCGCAACGCCGCCTCAATGGCGAGTTCGATGGCGACGACAGCCGGACACCCGGAATAGGTCGGCGAAACCTTGGCTACGGCCAAGCCGTCCTCGATGTCCACCGCGCGCAGGATGCCGAGATCTGCCACCGTGACGCACGGCACTTCCGGGTCGGGCACGGCAGCAGCTGCCGCCCAGGCGCGAGCCTGGTCAAGCGATTGTATGTCGGCTGTCTGCGTCATCACCATTTCATGCCGGGATAGGTGCGCTGCATGTACTGAAGCTCAGCCAGCAGGTGCCCCATCTCTTCGCCATGCAGGCCGTCACGCCCGCCGGTGACGGGAAACTCGATGTCGGGAATGGCCAGACCGGCTTCGTCGAACACCATGCGGACCGTCGCGTCCCAGGCCGGTTTCAGGCTGTCGCGTGCAGGCAGGATGCCAGCCTCTACACAAGCTCCAAAGGCGGCTGAGTCCGTGAACAGTTCTGATGTGTAGCGATGCAGTGCATCGACGGCAGCGCGCATCCGCGCCGAACTTTCCTCCGTGCCGTCACCCAGCCGGATCACCCATTCGCCGCAATGGCGAACGTGATAGGCCATTTCCTTGGCAGCCTTGCCGGCAATGCCTTTCAGCGTCTCGTCGGTAGAGTTGACTGCCAGCCAGTCCCAACACGGCTTCATGAAGGCAGCGAAATAGAATTGCCGCAAGATGGTGTGGGCAAAGTCGCCATTGGGGCGTTCCACCAACAGCAGGTTGCGGTAATCGCGCTCCAGCCGCAGGAAGGCCAGTTGGTCCTCGTCGCGGCCCTTGCCTTCGACCTCTCCGGCATAGGCGTATATCGCGCGCGCCTGACCCAGCAGGTCCAGTGCCAGGTTCGACAGCGCAAGGTCCTCTTCCAGCATCGGCGCATGGCCGCACCATTCAGACACCCGGTGGCCAAGGATCAGGTGGTCGTCGGCCAGTTGCAGCAGCGCGGCAAACAGATCTTGCTTGGACACAGCCATCACATGTGCCCCACGTCATCGGGAATGTCGTAGAAGGTCGGATGCCGGTACACCTTGTCCTCGGCCGGCTCGAACATCTCTTCCGAGGCAACCGGGTCGGACGCGGTGATCTGGGCCGACAGCACCACCCAGATCGAGTTGCCTTCACCGCGGCGGGTATAGACATCTCGGGCGGCCTGGATGGCGAGCTTCGCATCGGCGGCGTGAAGCGAGCCGACATGCTTGTGGTGCAGGCCGTTACGCGGGCGGATGAACACTTCCCAAAGCGGCGTGTGGTTTTTCATCTGATTTGTTCCTTATTCGGCGGCGACGGCGCGGGCGGCCCGCTTTTCAGCATGGGCAATGGCTGCCTCGCGCACCCACGCCCCGTCGTCCCAGGCGTTCTTGCGATCGGTGATGCGATCACGGTTCATTTGTCCGCCGCCCTTCACCACGCGCCAGAATTCGTCCCAGTCGATCTTGCCGAAATCGTAAGATCCGCGCTCCTCGTTCCACTGCAGGTCCGGGTCAGGCATGGTCAGGCCAATGAACTCGGCCTGCGGCACGGTTGCGTCCACGAACTTCTGGCGCAGCTCGTCATTGGTGAACCGCTTGATCTTCCAGGCCATCGACTGGTCGCCATGCTGGCTGTCGGAATCATGCGGGCCGAACATCATCAGCGAAGGCCACCACCAGCGGTTCAGTGCGTCCTGCGCCATGTCCTTCTGGGCCTGCGTCCCGTTGCACAACGCCATCATAATCTCGTAGCCCTGGCGCTGATGGAAGCTCTCTTCCTTGCAGATGCGGATCATGGCGCGCGCATAGGGGCCATAGGAGGTCCGGCACAACGGGATCTGGTTCATGATCGCCGCACCATCAACCAGCCAGCCGATGGCGCCGATGTCGGCCCAGGTCAGGGTGGGATAGTTGAAGATCGAGGAATACTTGGCCTTGCCGCACAGCAGCTCTTCCGTCATCTGTTCGCGGCT
>JAWVYF010000168.1:0-6588 GCA_033722845.1 Anderseniella sp.
AGAATATGGCCAAGGAAAAGTTTGAACGCACGAAGCCGCACGTGAACGTTGGCACGATTGGTCACGTTGACCACGGCAAGACGACGCTGACGGCTGCGATTACGAAGTATTTCGGCGAGTTCAAGGCGTATGACCAGATTGACGGTGCGCCTGAGGAGAAGGCTCGTGGCATCACCATTTCGACTGCGCACGTTGAGTATGAGACGGAAGCCCGTCACTATGCGCACGTCGACTGCCCCGGTCACGCTGACTATGTGAAGAACATGATCACCGGTGCGGCGCAGATGGACGGCGCGATCCTGGTTGTGAACGCTGCTGACGGCCCGATGCCTCAGACCCGTGAGCACATCCTGCTTGCCCGCCAGGTTGGTGTGCCTGCGCTTGTTGTGTACATGAA
Source organism: Anderseniella sp. (assembly GCA_033722845.1). Taxonomy (GTDB): domain Bacteria; phylum Pseudomonadota; class Alphaproteobacteria; order Rhizobiales; family Aestuariivirgaceae; genus Anderseniella. Next base: position 398 of record JAWVYF010000168.1, read on the forward strand.
CAAGGTTGACCAGGTTGACGATGCCGAGCTGCTTGAGCTTGTGGAGATGGAAGTTCGTGAGCTTCTGTCGTCCTACGACTTCCCCGGCGATGACATTCCGATCATCAAGGGTTCTGCGCTGGCGGCACTTGAAGGCCGTGATCCTGAGATTGGCGAGAACTCGATCCGCGAGCTGATGAAGGCTGTTGACGAGTACATCCCGACGCCTGAGCGTCCGGTTGACCAGCCGTTCCTGATGCCGATCGAAGACGTGTTCTCGATCTCTGGCCGTGGTACGGTTGTGACTGGCCGTGTTGAGCGTGGCATCATCAAGGTTGGTGAGGAGATCGAGATTGTCGGTATCCGCGACACCACCAAGACGACGTGCACGGGCGTTGAGATGTTCCGCAAGCTGCTTGACCAGGGTCAGGCAGGTGACAACATCGGCGCGCTGCTGCGTGGTGTTGACCGTGAGGGTGTTGAGCGCGGCCAGGTGCTGTGCAAGCCCGGCTCGATCACGCCGCACAAGAAGTTCAAGGCCGAAGCCTACATCCTGACGAAGGAAGAAGGTGGCCGTCACACGCCGTTTTTTGCGAACTACCGTCCGCAGTTCTACTTCCGCACGACGGACGTGACGGGTGTTGTGACGCTGCCTGAGGGCACGGAAATGGTGATGCCTGGCGACAACGTGTCGTTTGAGGTTGAGCTGATCACGCCGATTGCGATGGAAGAGAAGCTGCGCTTCGCCATCCGCGAAGGTGGCCGCACCGTCGGCGCCGGCGTCGTCTCGGCCATCATCGAGTAAGACGAAACTGACAGGAGTGCTTCCGCGATTGTTGCGGAAGCACTTCAACTTACGGATCCAAGTAGATGCAAAAACAGAATATTCGCATCCGGCTCGAAGCCTTCGACCATCGTGTTCTTGATGGTTCGGCCCGCGAGATCGTGAACACCGCCAAGCGCACTGGTGCCCAGGTCAAGGGTCCGGTTCCGCTTCCGACGCGCATTGAGCGCTTCACGGTGAACCGGTCGCCGCACGTCGACAAGAAGAGCCGTGAACAGTTCGAGATGCGTACGCATCGCCGGATCCTCGACATCGTGGATCCGACCCCGCAGACGGTTGATGCGCTGATGAAGCTCGACCTGGCGGCTGGTGTGGATGTTGAGATCAAGCTCTGAGATCAGAGCGGATTGAACGGGAGTCTGAACAATGCGTTCAGGAGTGATTGTACAGAAGCTGGGCATGACCCGGATTTTCACCGAAGCCGGTGAACATGTTCCGGTGACCGTGCTGAAGCTGGATAATTGTCAGGTGGTTGGCCACAAGACGGCTGACAAGCACGGGTATACCGCGCTGCAGCTGGGCGTTGGCATGGCCAAGCCGAAGCGTCTCACCAAGGCAGAGCGCGGCCAGTTCGCCGCCGCCAAGGTTGAGCCGAAGCGCAAGGTCGTGGAATTCCGCGTCAGCCCGGACAATATGGTTGATATCGGTGAGGAAATCATCGCTGACCATTATTTCGCTGGTCAGTACGTTGATGTCTCCGGCACGTCCATCGGTAAGGGCTTTGCAGGTGCCATGAAGCGTCACAACTTCGGCGGTCTGCGTGCCTCGCACGGCGTGTCCATCTCTCACCGTTCGCATGGTTCGACCGGTCAGTGCCAGGACCCCGGCAAGGTGTTCAAGGGCAAGAAGATGGCCGGTCACATGGGCAACGAGCGCGTGACCGTTCAGAACCTTCAGATCGTCAAGACCGACACCGATCGTGGTCTGATCATGGTCAAGGGTGCCGTACCGGGTGCCAAGGGCGGTTGGGTCATGCTGCGTGACGCCGTCAAGAAGCCGCAGGCTGAAAATGCAATTCTGCCGGCAGCGCTTCGCTCGGCTGCTGCGGAAGCTGCCAAGGCTGCTGAAGAAGCCGAAGCCCAGGCAGCTGCCGAGGCCGAGGCCGAAGCACAGCGCATTGCAGAAGAGCAGGCTGCAGCTCAGGAAAAGGCTGCCGAAGCGTCTTCCGAGGGTGGCTCTGAAGGGGGTGACGAATAATGAAAACCGATATTCAGACCCTTGAGGCCAAAAAAGCCGGTACCGTTGATCTCTCCGACGAGATTTTCGGTCTTGAGCCGCGCGCTGATATTCTGCACCGCATGGTGACCTGGCAGCTCGCCAAGCGCCGTGCTGGTACGCACAAGACCAAGGGCCGCGCCGAGATTTCCCGCACTGGTGCCAAGTTTGGCCGTCAGAAGGGCGGTGGCGGTGCCCGTCACGGTTCCAAGCGGACCGGCATCTTTGTTGGCGGTGGCAAGGCCCATGGGCCGGTTGTTCGCAGCCATGCAATCGACCTGCCCAAGAAGGTTCGCGCGCTGGCGCTGCGTCATGCACTGTCCACCAAGGCGAAGTCCAACGATCTCATCGTTCTGGACAATGCTGAAGCGAAGTCGGCGAAGACCAAGGATTTGGCCGGTGCTTTCGAAAAGCTGGGCCTCAACAATGTCCTCGTCATCGACGGAGCTGAGGTGAACGAGAACTTTGCCAAGGCTGCCGGCAACCTTATCAACGTCGATGTTCTGCCGGTGCAGGGCATCAATGTGTACGACATCCTGCGCCGCCAGAAGCTGGTGCTGACCAAGGCTGCCGTTGAAGCGCTGGAGGCGCGGTTCAAATGAGCATGGAAAAGAACTACGACATCATCCGTTCCCCGGCCATCACTGAAAAGGCCACGCTGTTGAGCGAGGCCAACCAGGTGGTCTTCAATGTGGCCGGAACGGCGTCGAAGCCAGAGATCAAGAAGGCAGTTGAAGAGCTGTTTTCGGTCAAGGTGAAGGCAGTCAACACCCTGAACCGCAAGGGCAAGGTCAAGCGCTTCCGTGGCATTCGTGGCCGCCAGAGCGATGTGAAAAAGGCAATCGTCACTCTCGAAGATGGTCAGTCCATCGACGTGACGACCGGCCTGTAAGTGAACAAAGCGATCGGGACCAAGAACGATGGCACTTAAAACCTTCAAACCGAACACGCCTGGTCAGCGCCAGCTGGTGATTGTTGACCGCTCTGGCCTGTGGAAGGGCAAGCCGGTCAAGACACTGACCGAAGGCCTGACCAAGAGCGGTGGCCGCAACAACCATGGCCGCCAGACCTCTTATAGCCGCGGCGGTGGTCACAAGCGCACCTATCGCATGGTGGATTTCAAGCGCTCGCGCGAGGGTTCGGCCACGGTTGAGCGTATTGAATATGATCCAAACCGGACCGCATTCATTGCCCTGATCAAGTACGAGAACGGCGATCTGTCGTACATTCTCGCACCTCAGCGTCTCAATGAAGGCGATACCGTGGTGTCGGGTTCGGCAGGCGTTGACGTGAAGCCGGGCAACTGCATGCCGTTGTCGTCGATGCCAGTTGGCACCATCATTCACAATGTGGAGATGAAGCCGGGCAAGGGTGGTCAGATTGCACGTTCCGCAGGTGCCTATGCCCAGCTCGTTGGCCGTGACCGTTCGATGGCGCTGCTGCGCCTCAAGTCTGGCGAAACCCGTATGGTGGCATCCGATTGCCGGGCGACCGTCGGTGCGGTGTCGAACCAGGATCACATGAACACCAACGACGGCAAGGCAGGGCGTTCGCGCTGGCGTGGCCGGCGTCCGGTTGTTCGCGGTGTTGCCATGAACCCGATCGATCACCCGCACGGTGGTGGTGAAGGCCGTACCTCCGGTGGCCGTCACCCGGTGACCCCGTGGGGCAAGCCGACCAAGGGCAAGCGCACCCGCACCAACAAGTCATCGGACAAGTTCATTGTCCGCTCGCGCCATCAGCGCAAGAAGAAATAAGGGTTAAGTCGAATGGCTCGTTCACTGCACAAGGGCCCGTTTGTTGACGGGTATCTGCTCAAGAAGGCGGAAACTGCTCGGGAAAGTGGTCGCAACCAGGCCATCAAGACCTGGAGCCGCCGCTCGACCATTCTGCCGCAGTTCGTCGGTCTGACGTTTGCGGTCCACAACGGCAACAAGCACGTTCCGGTGCTGGTGTCGGAAGACATGGTGGGCCACAAGCTTGGCGAATTCGCGCCGACCCGCACGTATTACGGCCACCAGGCCGACAAGAAGTCGAAGAGGTAAGGACCAATGGGTAAGCCGTCCAGACAACGTGCTCTGGCAGACAACGAAGCCCGCGCCGTGACGCGCAACCTTCGTGTCAGCCCGCGCAAGCTCAACGAGGTCGCGTCGATCATCCGCGGCAAGAAGGTTGAGACCGCATTGGCTGATCTGACCTTCTCGCGCCGCCGCATCGCCGGTGACGTCAAGAAGACGCTCGAGTCCGCCATTGCCAACGCTGAGAACAACCATGACCTCGACATCAACGAGCTGGTGGTTGCAGAAGCCTACGTTGGCAAGAACCTCGTCATGAAACGCTGGACGCCGCGTGCCCGTGGCCGCGTCGGCCGCATCCAGAAGTTCTTCAGCGAGATCACCATTGTGGTTCGCCAGGTTGAGGAGGCCGCCTGATGGGTCAGAAAGTCAATCCAATCGGGTTCCGCCTTGGCGTGAACCGCACCTGGGACAGCCGCTGGTTCGCAGACGGTGCCGAGTATGCAAAGCTTCTGCATGAAGACTTTCGCATTCGTGAGTACCTGCGTGAGAACCTCAAGCAGGCCGGCATCAGCCGCATCATCATCGAGCGTCCGCACAAGAAGTGCCGCGTGACCATTTACTCGGCTCGCCCGGGTGTCGTGATCGGCAAGAAGGGTGCAGACATCGAAAACCTGCGCCGGGCCGTCTCCAAGATGACCGACTCTGAAGTGCACCTGAACATCGTCGAAGTGCGCAAGCCGGAAATCGACGCCAACCTGGTCGCCGACAACATTGCCCAGCAGCTTGAACGCCGTATCGCGTTCCGCCGGGCCATGAAGCGGGCTGTTCAGTCTGCCATGCGCATGGGCGCTGAGGGCATTCGTATCACGTGTTCGGGTCGTCTGGGCGGTGCAGAAATTGCCCGTACCGAATGGTACCGCGAAGGCCGTGTGCCGCTGCATACCCTGCGCGCTGACGTTGACTACGGTACGGCCACCGCACACACCGCATACGGTACCAACGGCATCAAGGTCTGGATTTTCAAGGGTGAGATCCTCGAACACGATCCGATGGCACAGGACAAGCGCATCCAGCAAATGCAGGAAGGCGGCGGTCCGCGCCCGCGCCGTGAACGTGAAGGCGCCCGCAACTGATAGGTTGTGGGCTCCCGCTGAAGCGGTGAGTTGAGAACGGAACAAGCAGGAATAGAACAATGTTGCAGCCAAAACGCACAAAGTTCCGCAAGGCACACAAGGGCCGCATCCACGGCAATGCCAAGGGCGGTTATGAACTGAACTTCGGCACCTATGGCCTCAAGGCCCAGGAGCCGGCTCGCATCACCGCGCGCCAGATCGAGGCCGCCCGCCGTGCCATGACACGTCACATGAAGCGCGCGGGCCGCGTGTGGATCCGCGTGTTTCCGGACCTGCCGGTGTCGAAAAAGCCGACCGAAGTCCGCATGGGTAAGGGCAAGGGCTCGGTCGAATACTGGTGCGCCCGGGTGCATCCTGGCCGCATCATGTTCGAAGTGGATGGTGTGCCGCGTGACGTTGCGCAGGAAGCATTCCGTCTGGCTGCGGCCAAACTGCCGGTCAAGACGCGCTTCGTGGCGCGCCTCGGCGAATAAGCAGCCCCGCTGTAGTGGATTATTGAGGACTTAAGGCGATGAAGGCCAGTGAAGTTACACAGATGACCGACGACCAGCTCAAGGACGAGCTGATCAAGCTGAAGAAAGAGCAGTTCAACCTGCGCTTCCAGAAGGCATCGGGTCAGATAGACAACACCGCGCGGGTCCGTCAGGTCCGCCGTGACATTGCCCGCATCAAGACGGCCCAGCGCGCACGCGCCCTGGCCGCTGCTGCCGCAAGCTGATTTGGAGAATTGAGCAGATGCCGAAGCGTGTACTTCAGGGTGTGGTTGTCTCCGACAAGAACGACAAGACCATTGTCGTGCTGGTCGAGCGCCGCTTTACCCACCCGGTGATGAAGAAAACCGTGCGCCGTACCAAGAAGTACCACGCACATGACGAGAACAACACGGCGAAGGCCGGTGACGTGGTTCGCATCGAGGAATGCCGTCCGATGTCCCGGTCCAAGACCTGGATGTTTGTAGACAAGGTCTGACGAGAACAAATTTAGCTGCCGCGCCGCTGCAAC
>JAWVYF010000169.1:0-6556 GCA_033722845.1 Anderseniella sp.
ATCACCTGTAAGCCGGACCCGGCCTGGGAACTCGCTGCCGTGGAAGCCATGGTGGAGCAGTGGAAGGAAGCCAACATCCGCTGCAAGATCAACGTGCTGCCGTCGTCCAAGTTCTGGGATGTCTGGGACAAGGTGCCGTTCGGCTTCACCTCCTGGGCGCACCGTCCGCTCGGCTTCATGGTGCTCGGCCTTGCCTACCGCACCGGCGTGCCGTGGAACGAGTCTGCCTACTCCAACAAGGAGTTCGACGAGACACTGACCAAGGCAGAAGGCACACTCGACCTTGAAGCCCGCAAGGAGCTGATTGGCCGTCTGGAAGAGATCATGCAGGAGGATGGCCCGATCATCCAGCCGCTGTGGCGCAAGATCTTCCATCCGGTCGACAAGGCGGTGAAGGGTTACCAGATCCACCCGACCCGCTATTACTTCTGCGAAGAATACGCGGTCGAAGCCTGATCAGGCCGAGAACGAACTCGCACTCAGCGCCCTTCCGGCTCCAGCCGGGAGGGCGTTTTCAATTTCCGGTTTGACGTCAGGCCCTTGTCCCGCTCTAAATTGTATGCAGACAAACGAGGGCAGGAAACATGAACAAGCAGACTTCCACCGCAGGCTTCATGGCAATGAAGGGGGCTGGCTACTACTCAAAAGCGACCATCGGCGCAAAGCACGTGATGGACAACGCATCGGGCCTTGTGCTTGACGCGATTGCGCGCATGGACCCGGCAGATGATGGCAGCATTTTCCGCGTTACCGACATGGGGGCTGCTGACGGCGGCACCAGCGTCGACCTGTGGCGTACGGTGCTCAAGGATGTGCGAAAACGCGCGCCGTCGCGCCCCATCGAGATGGTTTATACCGACCTGCCGCGCAACGACTTTGCGCAGGTCTTCTGCATGATCCACGGTCAGACCGATATCCAGAGCTACTATCCCGAGATCGACGATCTCTATGTGTTTGCCTCCGGCACATCGTTCCACCAGAACATCTTTCCCGCTGAGACTCTCGACCTCGGCTTCTCCGCGACCGCTTCGCACTACATCTCGTCGACCCCGTGCAATATCACCGATCACGTTCACATGGTCGGTGCCAGCGGTGTCGAGCGTGAGACGTTCAAGCAGCAAGGCGCGAAGGATTGGGAGACCATGCTGCTGCAGCGTACTCGTGAGTTGAAACCTGGCGGACGGCTATGCCTGTTCAATTTCGGTATCGACGAGGAAGGCCGCTATCTGGGTCACACCGGTGGCGTCAGCATGTTCGACGAGTTCAACCGGCACTGGCGTGCGCTGGCAGATGACGGAGTCATCACCCACGCTGAGTATGAAAACACCAATTTCCCGCAGCACTACCGCACCGTCCCGGAGTTCATTGCGCCGCTGGAGGACACATCAAGCCCGGTTTACCAGGCCGGCTTGAGACTGGAGCATGTCGAGACGCGCGTGGTGCGTTGCCCGTTCGAGCAGGACTTCACTGAAAACCACAAGGACGCTGATCGGTTCGCGGTTGAGTATCTGCCTACGCTGCGTTCGTGGTCCGAGGCCACCTTCCTCGGTGGGCTCGATGCGTCGCGCGATGGTGAAGAGCGCCAGGCCATCATGGATGAGTTCTATGGCCGCTATCAAAAAGCCGTGGCTGCCGCGCCTGAGGGGCATGCCATGGACTACGTGCACGCCTACCTGATTTGCCGCAAGGAGGGATGAACCGGCCCATGGCACGCAAGACCACCACAACTCTGGACATAGACAAAGCCCGCCGCCTCGCCATGCGCGCACTGACGAAGAATGGCGCTGCCCGCGCCAACGTGCGCTACCTTGTTGACCAGATCATCGATAGCGAAATGGTCGGCATGGCCAGCCACGGCTTCTTCTGGTTGCCGGTCTACGTTTCGCACCTGAAGTGCGGCAAGGTCGATGGCAAGGTGAAGCCGACCGTGACGCGGCTGTCGCCGGTATCGTTCCGCGCAGATGCGCACTCGGGCTTTGCCCATCCGGCTATCGAGGCCGGTTTCAGGAAGTTGATCCCGGCCGCGAAGAAGTATGGCATTGCCGGATTGTCGGTGACCAACTCCTACAATTGCGGCCGGCTGGCCGGTCACACCGAGAGGCTGGCACGTGAAGGCCTGCTGGCTTTCGGGTTTACCAATGCACCCGCTTCCATCGCCCCGGTCGGCGGCAGCAAGGCTGTCGTTGGCACAAACCCCATCTCGATGGCAGCGCCTGATGGCAAGGGTGGCGTCGGATTTGTGGTCGACCAGTCATCGTCGGTCGTTGCCAAGTCCGAAGTGATGCGCCACGCCGCGCGCGGCGAAAGCATTCCTGAAGGCTGGGCGCTTGATGCCGACGGCAATACCACCACCGACCCCAAGCAGGCCGCCACCATGGCACCGGCAGGCGGCTACAAGGGCTTCAACCAGGGGCTTATGGTCGAGACCATGTCGGCGCTGATGTCCGGCGCGACACTGGGGTCGGCCATGTCGCCGTTTGCAACCGATGCCGGGGGCCCGTGCAACTCGGGCCAGTTCTTCATTGCCGTTGATCCTGAAGGCTTTTCCGGGGCGTTGTTCGCCGAGCGGTTTGCCGGCCTTGCCGCCAGCATTGGTGCACAGGAAGGCGCGCGGCTACCTGGTTTGAGCCGGCTCGAAGCGCGCGAAAAATCAGCAGCACTCGGCACCATTGAAGTGGACAGAGACCTGGTAAAGCGCGTGAGAGAACTGACCCGCTGACCTGAAAAGTATCCAGGCACATGGCTGTCGATTACGAGATTGACTGTGTTGTTGCTGGTGCTGGTGCTATCGGCCTCGCGATCGCCCGTGAGCTTGCCCAGACTGGCCGCGAGGTGCTTGTCCTCGAAGCCGGCGAGGCTTATGGCCGTGGTGTCTCGTCCCGCTCGAGCGAGGTCATACACGCCGGCATGTACTATGAGCCGGGCACCTTGCGCGCCAAACTGTGCGTCGAAGGCAAGTGGCTGCTTTACGACTTCCTGAAGAAGCACAACGTGGCGCACAACAATTGCGGCAAGCTCATTGTTGCAACGTCTGATGATGAGTTGCCAACGCTGGAGAAGATCATCCGGACCGGTGCCGCAAACGGTGTCGATGATCTTGAGTTGCTCGACGCCAGACAGGCCGTAGCGCTTGAACCTGAACTGGCGGTCACAGGGGCCATACTGTCACCGTCCACCGGCATGATGGACTCAGCCGGCCTCATGCTGGCCTTGTTGGGTGAGGCGGAAAACGCCGGTGCCTCGCTGGCCATCAAGGCACCGGTCACTGGCGGGCGCGTTGGTGGATCGATAATAGAGATCGACACCGGCGGCGACGACCCGATGACCATCGGCTGCAACCTGTTCGTCAATGCCACCAGCCTGAGTGCTCCTGCGGTGGCTTCCAGCCTGGAAGGCCTCGACAAGGCGCACGTGCCTACCGCCTACTACGGCAAGGGCAGCTATTTCTCGATCACCGGCAAGGCTCCGTTTTCAAGGCTCATCTACCCATGCCCGAGTGTTGGCGGCCTCGGCGTTCACCTCACGGTTGATGTAGGAGGCCAGGCCCGCTTCGGTCCGGATGTGGAATGGGTGGATCAGCCTGACTATGAGGTGGACCCGCGCCGGGGCGACGAGTTCTATGCATTGATCCGCCGGTACTGGCCCGGCTTGCCGGACGGCGCGTTGCAGCCGTCTTATGCAGGAGTGCGCCCGAAAATCGTGCCGCCGGGGTCGCACACCCAGGACTTCCGGATTGATGGTCCTGACCAGCACGGTGTGCCAGGCTTGATCAACCTGTTTGGCATTGAAAGTCCCGGTCTCACGTCCAGCCTCGCCATCGGCCGCTACGTTCTGAAAATGGCTCAGGGCATGTGAGCTTCTTGCCATGCCGCTCATGCGCATTCGTGACCGGATGGAGTGGCGTAGGGTGCCAAACGGCTGAACGAACTGCCCAAATCTGCATCATGGCACCAGCCTGCAATAATTTTGGGTCCAGTCTGCCTGTGCCATTGCGTCGCGCTGATCTCCTGTCTCATACTTCTGTCCATGCGCAAATCCGTCATTGCAATGGGCATATGGCGGTTTCGCAGGGCTAAAACAGGGAGTTATGTAATGAACAAGTTTTTCAAGGCCGCCGCGCTGGCTGGCGCAAGCTTTGCCGCCATTGCCATGTCGTCTGCTGCAAACGCTGCTGACAAGGTCAACGTGGCGTTCTTCCTTGAGTGGGCAACGCCAAACCAGATTGCCAAGGTGGACAAGGCTTACGATCAGGCCATGGGTGTGGATGTCAACTGGACCGACTTCTCTACCGGTGTTGCAATGACCGAAGCCATGCTGGCCGGTGATATCGACATCGCCTATTCGCAGGGTCTGGCCCCGTTCGTGACTGCTATTCAGCAGGGTGCGCCGCTGAAGATGGTTGGTATCGCCGTTGTCTATGAAGCCAATGACTGCTTCGTGAAAAACGGTCTGGGCATCGACTCGTCCAATGCGTCTGAGCTGGAAGGCAAGACGGTTGCCGTGCCGCTCAACACCATGGCTGACTATGCCTTCCGCCGCTACATGAGTGCACTGAAGGTGGACGTATCGAAGGTGAAGATTGTTGACCAGGCTCCTGCCGATGGCGCCAAGTCGCTGGCCGACGGTGCTGTCGACATGGCCTGCATCTTTGGTGGTGAATCCGCCAAGGCCGCTGGCGAAGTCGGCACGCCGATCATGACCAAGGAACAGAAGGTTGAAGCCGGTATCGGTTCGTTCGACGTGATCTCTGTCACCGAGAAGTTTGCTACCGAAAACCCTGAACTGCTGAAGTCGTTCCTGCAGGTCACCGAGGAAGCCAACAAGGCCTGGACCGGATCGGACGAACAGATCGCCAAGGTTGCCAAGGATGCCGGCATGAACGTCGAGACCACCAAGAACCAGATGGCCGACTTCATTTTCCCGTCGTCTGCAGAGCAGAAAGAGAAGTTCTTCGGCAAGGACGGCACAGCTGCCCAGGCAGCAGCCTCTCTTGGCCTGGTCTTCTCGGGCGACTCTGACGGTTCAGCAATCGCCAAGACGATCGACGGCTCTTTCCTGCCGTAAACACCATCGCATGGGGGAGTGGCGGCCATTCCCGCCGTCACTCCCCTCACTGCAACCTTACCGGATGAGCTGTTGTGTACCTGACCGGTCCTTGTAGGCCGGGTTGGCAAAACGACCTGGCGCATCCATCTCGTGGCTCCGGCACGATGAGGCAACATGGCCGACCTCGTTTGTGAAGATCTCAACATGACCTTCACCAACCCGCAGACGGGTGGTGTTGTCCATGCATTGAAAGACATCAACTTCACCCTCAAGAAGGGCGAGTTGCTGTCGGTGCTGGGCCCGTCCGGTTGTGGCAAGACCACGCTGCTGAACATCGTGGCAGGCTTTCTGAACGCCACGTCCGGCGTTGCTCGGCTTGGGGACAACGTCATCGAGGGGCCTGGTGTTGAACGCGGCATGGTGTTCCAGCAAGGTGCCTTGTTCGAGTGGTTGCCGGTTGCCAAGAACGTCGACTTTGGCTTGCGCATGAAGGGCATGCCCGCCGATGAGCGGGCCGCGTTGGTGGAGAAATGGCTCGACATCGTCGGCCTTCAGGGCTTTGGCGACACCCCTACATATCAGCTCTCCGGCGGTATGCAGCAGCGCGTGGCGCTGGCCCGCTGTCTGGTCAATGACCCGGAAGTCATTTTGATGGACGAACCGCTGGGCGCGCTGGATGCGCTGACCCGCGAAAAGATGCAGTCGCTGGTTCTGGAACTATGGAAGGAAACCGGCAAGACCATCATCATTATCACGCACTCGGTCGAAGAAGCCCTGCTGCTAGGTGAGCGACTGTTCGTCATGGCCCCACGACCGGGGCGCATCCACAAGGAATACAACCTGCCGTTTGCCGAGCGCGGGCTCACCGAGTCACTGCGCGCAATCAAGCAGGACACGGAATTCTCGAAAGTGCGCGAAGAGATTTTGACCATGATCTGGAACATGGAAGAGGAGATCATGGGCCGTGTTTGAGTGGCTGTCCGACAATCGCGCGTCCATCGCCGCCATCATCATCATCGCCCTTGTGGTGATGTTTGTTGCCTCCATCTTTGTTGGGCGAAAGCAAGCCCGAATGACCGCGAAGGATGCGGTGTTCGGCGACCCCGAACGCACCAAGGGCGGCTGGTACTGGGCTGTGTGCGGCGTCGCGGCGCTGATGCTCGTCTGGTTCTATTTCTCATGGGGAACGGGCCGGGCGTTTTTCCCCAATGCGGCGAACGAGCTTTGTCAGGTTGCCAAGGTCGAGGAGGTTTTGTCCCCCATCAAGGCCCAACTGCCCATCGGCTCGCGGTACTACAAGTCGACCCTGCTGGTTGGCCGCAACGCCGACCAACTCGATGAGATTGTTGCAGGTTTCCCGGCGAATGCCTTCAATGATGCAGAGACCGCGGAACTGAATTCCATTGTTGCCGACATCCGCAAACTGATCGCCAATTCTTCCAATCCGGCCAACGTCAATCCTGAGCTCAAGAGCGAGCTCGACCGGATAGCCGGTCAGATCAACAGCCTG